>DATDTH010000369.1:0-3420 GCA_035290985.1 Pseudomonas sp.
ACCAGGTGCTGAGTCCCGCGCACCTGGAACTGGCCTAGGTCATCCGCAAGGGCGATCAGGTGGTAATCAGCGCGCGCAGCGGCACCATCCAGGTACGGATGCCCGGCGAGGCCCTGAGCAACGGGACCCTGGGCCAGCAGATCCAGGTGCGCAACCTGGGTTCCAGGCGTGTGATCAAAGCCCGGGTCGTGGGGCAAGGACAAGTTGAAGTGGCCATGTAGGCCGGTATTTTGTACAGTGAGGGGGCCTTATGATTTTCCCTGGTTTGGTTTCGACCAGACCGCGGCGGAACGCAAAATAAGCCCTAAAGTTTTTCGAGGGATGGCCGACAAGCTCGGTAAGCGTCCATACATCGTCCGAGGTTTTGCATCATGGTCATCGACATCAACCGGCTGAACAGCGCCAGCACGCCCAATTCGGCGCGTACCGGCGGCACCCAGTCCGGCGACCGCACGGAAGCCAGCAAAACGAACCAGGCTGCGCCACAACCGACACCGGCCGCGCCGACCGAGGCCGGCAAGCACGGTGAATCCGTGCAGCTGAGCCGCGAGGCCCAGCAGTTGCAGAAGGTCGGCGAAAAACTGCGCGACCTGCCGAGCGTCGACAAGGCCCGAGTGGCCCAGTTGAAGCAGGCCATCGCCGACGGCAGCTACCAGGTCGACAGCCAGCGCGTTGCCGACAAACTGCTGAATTTCGAATCCCAGCGCTAGTCCCAGGGCTGCGCTGCGGGAGTTGGACGCCTAACGCCCCAGAGAGCCCAGGATGCACGACATAAATTTGCTTCAGCGCTTCAACGAGGATATCGGCACGGCTCAGCAACTGCTGCAGCTGATCGACGCCGAATTCCAGGCCCTCACCGATCGCGACCTACCCCTGCTGGAAAGCATTCTCGGCAGCAAGCAAAGCCTGCTCGCCCTGCTCCATCAGCACGGCGGCGAACGCCATCAAGCCCTTAGCAGCCGACAATTGAGCCCCGATCGCGCGGGCCTGCAAGCGCTTGCCAGCCAGCTCCCGGAGGGCGATGAGGTCTTGGCCCGCAGCGACGAACTCGGTACGCTGCTCGAAGCCTGCAAAGTCGCCAACCTGCGCAATGGCCGCTTGATCCGCGCTAATCAGGCCACGGTCGGCAGCGTTCTGGGCATTTTGCGCGGAGGCGAGACCCCCAGCCTCTATGACAGCCGCGGCGGTGCGGCTAGAATCGCCCAGCAGCGTCCGCTCAGCCAGGCCTGAGCACCTATAACAAGGCACAGGGACATCAAGGCGTAATGCCAGTATGCTAGTGCCGTAGCAGCCTGATTTGTTCGGAGTCCTGGACCGTGTCCAACCCCTTTAACGTGGATGATGGTCCACAGCCGCCCAAGGTGCTGAAAGCGCCCGTGGAAATCGTTGCCAACCTGCGTCAGTTGCAACAGAACCACGATCCCCTGGTGATCACCTTCAGCGAACGCAGTCAGCGCTTTCAAAGCTACCTGGTGGAAGTCGACCGCGAACGCGGGCTGATGGCCCTGGATGAGATGATCCCGAACGATGGCGAACGTTTCCTGAAAAATGGCGAAGCCTTCCATGTCGAGGCCTTCCATGAGGGCGTGCGCATCGCCTGGGACAACCAGCAGCAGGTGGACATCGGCGAACTGGACGGCGCGCGCTGCTACTGGAGCGCACTGCCCTCGGAAATCATCTACCACCAGCGCCGCAACGCCTTCCGCGCCCCGCTCAAACCGGCGCAACTGACCCCGATCAAACTGGCGGGTGACAAGCTGAACAGCGCGGTCGAAGGCCAGTTGCTGGATATTTCGGCCACTGGCTGCAAACTGCGCTTCAAGGGCAACGTGACCAACCGCCTGCAGGCCGGCCAGGTCTACGAGCGCTTTACCGCCGACCTGCCGTTTGGCGCCATGACCACCGCGGTGGAGCTGCGTCACCTGCAGTACGAGGAAAAACTCGACCTCAGCTTCGCCGGCGTCCGCTTCTTTCGGATCAGCGGCCTGGAGCAGCGCCAGATCGAGCGTTTCGTCTACCAATTGCAACGCGAAGCACGCCGCGACGATAACGACTGATAAGCCTTGGCGCAATCCGGGGCAGCGGGTTTCGCCGAAACGCTACGGGGGCACGGGTTTCGCGAAACGCTTTGCGTAGGTCGGGTTAGCGCAGCGTAACCCGACGTGGGTTGAACCGGTCCATCAATTCGAATTGAACACCAGGCATTGCGGCGGGCGCCGATCTCCCGGTGCGCACGGCGCACCCTACGAAAAGCGCACCGCCAGCAAAGCGGAATCCCGTCTTAACATCCTGACCGACGGATTTTTCGTGAAAATGCCTGCCAACCCCCGCCTACAAATTTCGCACGCGCGGGCTCCGGCTTAAAGCAGGCCCAGATCGATCCCCAGACCGGCCAGCCGCGGCAGGTCTTGCGGACGGTCGACATCCCATAGCACCGGCAACAGGGCATGGCGCCAACCTAATTCCAGCAGGCGTTCACGGGTCAGCGCCAGGATCTGGTCCGTGCCCCAGGGCATGGCCTCGAACAGCCGCGGATCGACCAGGCGCAACCCCAGCAGCACGTAACCACCATCCTCGGCCGGTCCGAGCACGGCGTCGGCCGCCACCAGCTCCTCGCAGGCCGCCGTCAGGTAATCGCCGTCCAGCGCCGGGCAGTCGTTGCCGATCAAGACCACCGCCTCGTTTTCGGCCAACCCCAGCACGGCGATACGGCGCATGCGCTCCCCCAGATCGCCCGGCGGCTGTTCCACCAGGGTCCAGCCGTTACTGGTGGCCAAGCGCTCCAGGGACTCATCCGGTCCATCGTCCAGCCACAGAAAGCGTTGAGCGAATCCCTGGGCCGGCAGTGCCAGCGCCCGCTCGACGAGCAGGCGCTGCAGGTCGCTCGCGCCCTCCTCGCCCAGGGCTGGAATCAGACGGGTCTTCACCCGCCCCGGCACCGGCGCGCGCGCCAGCAGGTGCAAGGAGACGGACAGGCTCATAACGGCGCTCCTCTGGTTATTTTATGAGTGAAGGGTTTCACTTCCGCGGCGCCAGCGGCCTTGCGCGACAGCACAGGCCGATCTTGCCGCTGGCCCCAGATAGCCATGGGCTAGCAGCGCCTAAGGGGGCGTCGAGCCGGCAGGCGATTCGGGCCGTTCCGCGGAGTCCTGCATCTGCTCATGCACCATCTGTTCGTCCACCCGTGGATCCAGCGCCGCCACCAGGGGCGAACTGGTCATGCTGTCCGGCATGGGGATGTGATGCAAGGGCGCGTCCTGCACCTGGTGCAGGTTGGTCACCGCATCGGGACGGATGCGCCAGACCAGGGCGAAGGCGCAAAAACAGACGAAGGCGTAGAGCATATTGGGACCGAAGAAGCGCATCAGCACACCGGCCACCAGCGGCCCTATGCTGGCGCCGACACCGAAGGTCACCAGC
>DATDTH010000370.1:0-2645 GCA_035290985.1 Pseudomonas sp.
GCCAGCGCCTCGCCCAATGCGGCGCCTGTGTGACCCTGAGCCAAGAGCGGTTGCACCGCGACGGTGCGGGCGGCCGCGGCGGCGCCGCGCAGGTAGGCGGCCTGGGGATAGGCGCGCTGCTCTAGCCCAAGGCGGCCACGGGCATCCATCTCGCAAGCGGCGATGAATTCCTCGAAACGCTGGGGCCGTCGATAGACGTCGAAGCTGTGCAGCAGTTTCAGCAGGGTGGTGGCCTTGAGTTCCTGGGCCCGGTGGCCATGGGTGTGGTACTGGCCGACCAGCAGGGCCAGTTCCTGGCACTCCCGGGGCGCCTTGAAGCGCTGGTTGACCGCCTCGATCAGCGGCAGGCCCAGGTGCTCATGGGCGAGGTGCCGCGGCCAGTCTTCGGGGGGCGTCTGGCCCTTGCCCAGGTCATGCAGCAAACAGGCCCAGCGCACGCTCAGCGGCTGGTCGTGTTCGGCGCATTGGCGCAAGACGCTCAGCACATGCACGCCGGTGTCGATTTCCGGGTGATGGGCTGCCGGCTGGGGCACGCCGAACAGCGCCTCGACTTCCGGCAGCAGGGCCTGCAGGGCGCCGCACTCGCGCAACACCTGGATAAACACATCCGGGCGCGGCTCCATCAGGGCGCGGGAGATTTCCTTCCAGCTGCGCTCGGGTGTGAGGGCGCCCAGTTCGCCGGACTCGGCCAGTTGGCGCATCAGCGCCAGGGTTTCCGGCGCCACCCGAAACCCCAGGGGCGCATAGCGGGCGGCGAAGCGGGCGACCCGCAGCACGCGCAGGGGGTCCTCGGCGAAGGCCGGCGCCACATGGCGCAGCAGGCGGGCCTCGAGGTCCCGTTGGCCACCATAGGGATCGGTCAACCGCCCGTGTTCGTCCTCGGCCATGGCGTTGATGGTCAGGTCGCGACGGATCAGGTCCTGTTCCAGGCTGACCTCGGGGCTGGCATGGAAGGTGAACCCGCCGTAGCCGCGCCCGCTCTTGCGCTCAGTGCGGGCCAGGGCGTATTCCTCGCCGGTCCGGGGGTGGAGGAAGACCGGGAAGTCCTCGCCGACCGGGCGAAAGCCCTGGGCCAGCATCTCCTCGACGCTGGCACCGACCACCACCCAGTCGATATCGCTGACCGGGCGGCCGAGCAGGCGGTCGCGCACGGCGCCGCCGACCTTGTAAATGCGCATGAAATAACCCCCTCTGTCAGCCCGACAGCATAACCGCTGCGGGCGCGTCAGTGGGTGGCGGGCACCTGTTGGAGCAGGGCGGCCACGGCGCGCGCCAGCAGCGCCTCGCTGTCCCGGGCGGGGCTCAGGCCGGTGCTGGCCAGGCCTTCCCAGAGGGTTCTGTCCTGCAGATCGGTGAGGCGCAGGCGCAGGGTGCCGGTTTCGTCGCGCAGGCGGTGGATGGCCTGGTAGGGGCCGAGGGCGTTGGGGGGCGGTACATCGACCCGGAACTCCAGGGGCGTGTCGCCCAGAGCCAGCCAGTAATACACCCGCAGTTGAGCCGGCGGGCTGCGCCTGTAGCCCCGCGCTTCGAGCCCGCTGGACAGCAGGCGCTCGAGCTGGGCATAACGCTCGGGGAACGGCAGGGCGCCGTCGACCGCCCGCTCCGGGGGCTGCAGTTCGAAGCGCTGCTGTCCGGCCAGGGCTGGACTCGCGCCGTGCAGCACCTGGACCTGGGGGGCGGGGTTGCTGCAGGCGCTCAGTATCAGGCTTAGCAGTATCAGCAGTACGGGGCGCATGGGCGTCCTCCATGGACGAGGGAAACCATGCTCGACTGCCGTTCGGGCGCGGTCAACCGATCATATGGGCGGAATCATCAGGTCGAGCCGCGGGTAGTCGCCTTCGCCGTCGCGCTCGCTCCTGGGCGGCACATGTTGGGTGCCCACCAGTTGATCGCCCTGCAGGGTTTCCAGGTGAATATCGAAGCCCCAGAGCCGGTGCAGGTGCTTGAGCACCTCCTCGGTCGACTCGCCCAGGGGTTTGCGGTCGTGTTGCTGGTGGCGCAGGGTCAGGGAACGGTCGCCGCGGCGGTCGATGCTCCAGATCTGCACGTTGGGCTCGCGGTTACCGAGGTTGTACTGGGCGGCCAGGGTCTCGCGAATGGTGCGGTAGCCGTTCTCGTCATGGATGGCCGGCACCAGCAACTGGTCCTGCTGGTCGTCGTCCAGGATGCTGAACAGCTTCAGGTCGCGAATCACCTTGGGCGAGAGGTACTGCAGGATGAAACTCTCGTCCTTGAAGCTCTTCATGGCGAACTTGAGGGCGGCCAGCCAGTCGCTGCCGGCGATATCGGGGAACCAGTGTCGATCCTCATCGGTGGGGGCTTCGCAGATGCGCCGGATATCGCGGTACATGGCGAAACCCAGGGCATAGGGGTTGATGCCACTGTAATGGGGGCTGTCGAAGGCCGGCTGATAGACCACGCTGGTATGGGACTGCAGGAACTCGATCATGAAGCCATCGGTGACCAGGCCTTCGTCGTACAGGTCGTTCATCAGGGTGTAGTGCCAGAACGTCGCCCAGCCCTCGTTCATCACCTGGGTCTGGCGTTGCGGGTAGAAATACTGGGCGATCTTGCGCACGATGCGGATGATCTCGCGCTGCCAGGGCTCCAGCAGCGGTGCGTGTTTCTCCAAGAAGTAGAGGATG
>DATDTH010000371.1:0-3733 GCA_035290985.1 Pseudomonas sp.
TGGGGAATTCGGAACGAATCCCCCGGCGCCTAACTAGACGAGTAGACCCCGGCCGGGGTCACGGAGTTTCCTGTTGTCGACCCGCGAAGTCCCCCTGTTGCTCGAAGGCCCCTGCGGCGCCCTCGAGGCCCTCTACCAGGAGCTGCCCGCCGCCCGCGGACTGGCCCTGCTCTGCCATCCCAATCCGGTGCAAGGCGGCACCATGCTCAACAAGGTGATTTCCACCTTGCAGCGCACCGCACGGGATGCCGGCCTGGCCACCTTGCGCTTCAACTACCGGGGCGTGGGCGCCAGCGCCGGTGCCCATGATATGGCCAGCGGCGAGGTCGACGACGCCGAGGCGGCCGCGACCTGGCTGCGGGCGCAGCATCCCGGATTGCCGCTGACCCTGCTGGGCTTTTCCTTCGGCGGCTTCGTCGCGGCGGCCCTGGCCGGGCGCCTGGAGGCCCAGGGCGTCGAGCTGGAGCGCCTGGTGCTGGTGGCGCCCGCGGTGGCTCGCCTGGACGCCGGGGTCGCCCTGGCGCAGCGCTGCCCCCTGACGCTGATCCAGCCGGAGGCGGATGAAGTGATAGACCCCAGCACGGTATTTGCCTGGTCGGCCGCCCTGGGGCGTGCCCATGAGCTGCTGAAAGTGGCAGAATGCGGCCACTTCTTTCACGGCAAGCTGGGCGATCTGAAGGCGCTGGTCTCGACCCGTCTGTGAAGCCCATCGATTTTCGATTGCAGCCCGATAAGCGATAGCCCAATGACCACTCGTATCCTCACCGGTATCACCACCTCCGGCACCCCACACCTCGGCAATTATGCCGGGGCCATCCGCCCGGCGATCATCGCCAGTCGCCAGAGCGATGCGGACTCTTTCTATTTCCTCGCCGACTACCATGCGTTGATCAAGTGCGACGACCCGCTGCGCATTCAGCGTTCGCGCCTGGAGATCGCCGCGACCTGGCTGGCCTGTGGTCTGGACACCGAGCGGGTGACCTTCTATCGGCAGTCGGATATTCCGGAAATCCCCGAGCTGACCTGGTTGCTCACCTGCGTGGCCGGCAAGGGCCTGCTCAACCGGGCCCATGCCTACAAGGCGGCGGTGGACCGTAACCTCGAGGTCGGTGAAGACCCGGATGCCGGGGTGACCATGGGCCTGTACAGCTACCCGGTGCTGATGGCGGCGGACATCCTGATGTTCAATGCCCATCAGGTGCCGGTCGGTCGCGACCAGATCCAGCACGTGGAAATGGCTCGGGACATCGGCCAGCGCTTCAACCACCTGTTCGGTGGCGGGCGCGAGTTCTTCGTCCAGCCCCAGGCCCTGATCGAGGAGAGCGTGGCCACCTTGCCGGGCCTGGACGGGCGCAAGATGTCCAAGAGCTACGACAACACCATTCCGCTGTTTGGCACGGCCAAGCAACTGAAGGCCGCGATCGCCCAGATCGTCACGGACTCCCGGGCGCCGGGCGAGGCGAAGGATCCCGACAGCGCGCACCTGTTCACCCTCTATCAGGCCTTCGCCACGCCGGCGCAAGCCGCCGCGTTCCGCGGCGAGCTGCTCCAGGGCCTGGCCTGGGGCGAGGCCAAGCAGCGTCTGTTCGAGTTGCTGGACAGCGAGCTGGGCGAGGCCCGCGAGCGTTACCACCGGCTGATCGACAAGCCCAATGACCTGGAAGACATACTCCAGGCCGGCGCGCTCAAGGCGCGCCGGATCGCCACGCCCTTTCTCGGCGAGTTGCGCGAAGCGGTGGGCCTGCGCTCCTTTCGCGCCGATCTGCAGGCCGGCGCGGGCGGCAAGAAGAAGGCGGCCAAGGGCGCGCGCTTCGTCAGCTTCCGCGACGAGGACGGCAGTTTCCGTTTCCGCCTGCTGGCCGCCGATGGCGAACAGTTGCTGCTGTCTATGGGCTTTGCCGACGGCAAGACCGCCGGGCAACTGAGCAAGCGCCTGCAGGCCGGCGAGCCGCTGGATCTGCGTGTGGCTGAACGGGCTTTCAGCCTGTGGCTGGACGATCAGCCGGTCGCCGACAGCCCGGACTTCGCCGATGCGGGCGCGCGGGAGGCCGCCATGGCGCGGCTGCGCGAGGCGCTGGCGGCGCAGGCCGATTGATTGTCACGCCAGGCCGCGCCCTGCGCCGGCCTGGCCGATTGCCAAGTTGTGGGGGCGCCGTTAAAGTGACGACCCCATTTTCGTTGCCTAGCTACCGATATGACTCCTCTCGCACGATACCAGGCTGATCTGCAGCGTCCCGATTTCATCCATGATGCGGCTCAGGAAACGGCCGTGCGTCACCTGCAGCGGCTCTACGACGAGCTGGTGGCGGCGCACAAGCACAAGCCCGGGCTGCTCGGTTCGCTGTTCGCCAGGAAGAATCCGGAGCCGATCAAGGGCCTGTATTTCTGGGGCGGCGTGGGGCGGGGCAAGACCTACCTGGTCGATACCTTCTTCGAAGCGTTGCCCTTTCCGCAGAAGATGCGTACGCACTTCCACCGGTTTATGAAGCGCGTGCACGAAGAGCTGAAAAGCTTGAGCGGCGAAAAGAACCCGCTGCCGCTGATCGCCAAGCGTTTCGCCGCCGAGGCGCGGGTGATCTGCTTCGACGAGTTCTTCGTCTCCGATATCACCGATGCGATGATTCTGGCCACCCTGATGGAGGAGCTGTTCAAGAACGGCGTCAGCTTGGTCGCCACCTCCAACATAGTGCCGGACGGCCTGTACAAGGACGGCCTGCAGCGCGCGCGCTTCCTGCCCGCCATCGCCCTGCTCAAGCAACACACCTGCATAGTCAACGTCGACAGCGGGGTGGATTACCGCCTGCGGGCCCTGGAGCAGGCCGAGCTGTTCCACTGGCCCCTGGATGCCGAGGCCGAGACCAGCCTGGCCAAAAGCTTCCAGAGCCTGCTGCCGGAGCACTGCACGGTGCAGGATGACGAAGCGTTGATGATCGAGAATCGGGCGATCAAGGCGCGCAAGATCGGCGACGATGTGGCCTGGTTCGAGTTTCGCGAGCTGTGCGACGGCCCCCGCAGCCAGAACGACTACATCGAGCTGGCGAAGATCTTCCACGCCGTGGTGATCTCCAATATCGAACAGATGAGTGTGCACGAGGACGACCTGGCCCGGCGTTTTATCAACCTGGTCGACGAATTCTATGACCGCAACGTCAAGCTGATCCTCTCCGCCGAAGTGGAATTGAAGGACCTGTACACCGGCGGGCGCTTGACCTTCGAGTTCCAGCGCACCCTCAGCCGCTTGCTGGAGATGCAGTCCCACGAATTCCTGTCGCGGGCGCATAAGCCGTAAGGGAACAGCGGCAAGCCGCAAGCTATAAGCGACAAGCAGCTACAAGAGAGAAGCAGCTACAAGCTACAAGCTACAAGCTACAAGTCCCAGAGCTTGAAGCTTGCCCCGCTTAAAGCTTGTCGCTGCTTCTGCTCAATTATTCGCCAGTTGCTGTTCGTATTGGCTTAGCAGCTTTTTCGCGTGGGCCACTTCCAGTGCCTCCATGGCGCTGATCGGCTTGATGGCCACGGCGCGACGCAGGTGCTCGAGGGCCTTGTCCTGTTCATCGTCACCGTAGACGTAGCTCAGGGCGTTGGCGTATTCGTAGTGGCCAATCGGCAACTCCGCTTCCTTGAAGGCACGAGCGAAATACTCTTCCATTTGTGCGGCACTGACCCCATAGGTCATCTTGCCCACCAGCTTGCCGACCTTGCGGATCACCCCGGCTTCGTAGCCGCCGTACAG
>DATDTH010000372.1:0-3712 GCA_035290985.1 Pseudomonas sp.
AAGACGCCCTCGTCCAGCTGCAACGGCTGAGCGATCCGCGCCAGCTGCGCCTCGACCTGAGCCAGGCGCCGCTGCTGCGCGCCTATAGCGCCCGCGATCCGCACTCGGAGCGCTGGCTGCTGGCCCTGCTCGACCACCATATGGTCAGCGATCACGTCACGCTCGAGCTGATACTCGAGGAAATCCAGGCGATCCTGCACGGCCAGGGCGACCACCTGCCCGCGCCGCTGCCCTATCGGGATTTCGTCGCCCAGACCCTGGCCACTTCGCCCCAGGTACACGAGGCCTATTTCCGTCGCCGCCTGGCCGATATCGATGCGCCCACCGCACCCTTCGACCTGCTCGACGTGCAAGGCGACGGCCTGGATGTCGCCGACGCCAACCTGCGACTCGATGCTGCCCTGGCACTGCGGATCCGTGCCCAGGCGCGGGCGCAGGGCGTCACCCCCGCCGTGCTCTTCCATATCGCCTGGGCCCAGGTGCTGGCCCGCTGCACCGGCCGCGAGGACCTGGTGTTCGGCACCGTGGTCTCCGGTCGGCTGCAAGGCTCGGCGGGCGCCGAACGGGCGCTGGGGGTCTTTATCAACACCCTGCCGGTGCGCGTGCACCTGGACCAACAGGGCGCCCAGGCGCTGGTCGCCGAGACCCAGCGCGACCTGAGCGAATTGCTCGCCCATGAACAGGCGCCGCTGGCGCTCGCCCAGCGCTGCAGTGGCGTGAGCGCCTCGCTACCGCTGTTCACCAGCCTGTTCAATTACCGCCATCAGACCGCGGGGGGCTCGCTGGCCAACGAAGACCAGGTACTGGCCTGGGAAGGGATTCGTTTCATCAGCAATGAAGCCCGCACCAACTACCCGATCGAAATCGCCGTGGCGGACGAAGGCCAGGATTTTTCCCTGACCGCCCAGTCGGTTGCCAGCATCGATCCGCAGCGTATCGCCGGCTATATGGCGAACGCCATCGAGGCCTTGGTCGACGCCCTCGAACGCCAGCTCGAGCAACCCGTGCAGAGCCTCTGCATCCTGCCCGCCGCCGAACGCCAGCAACTGCTGGTCGATTTCAACGCCACCACCAGCGACTTCGGTCCGGCCCAGCCGATCCACCGGCTGTTCGAGGCCCAGGCCCAGCGCCAGCCAGAGGCCGTCGCCCTGGTCTATGACGACCAGCACCTCAGCTACGCCCAGCTCAACCGCCGCGCCAACCACCTCGCCCAGCGCCTGATCGCCCTCGGCGTGCAACCCGACCAGCGCGTCGCCATCTGCGCCGAACGCGGCTTCGAGATGGTCGTCGGCCTGCTCGGCGTGCTCAAGGCCGGTGCCGCCTACGTGCCCATCGACCCCGCCCACCCCGTCGAGCGCATGGCCTTTATGCTGCGCGACTGCGCGCCCCAGGTCGTGCTCAGCCAGCAGGCGCTGGCCGCCCAACTGCCGCTGGGCGAGATCCCGCTGCTGTTGCTCGACGCCGCCGACTCGCTGCAGGCCGCCGAGGAACCGGCGTTCGATCGCGACCCCCAGGTGCCCGGCCTGACCGCCGACCACCTGGCCTATGTGATCTACACCTCCGGCTCCACCGGGCAGTCCAAGGGCGTGATGGTCGAGCACCGCTCGGTCTACAACTTCTGCCAGGTACTGGCCCGCACCACCCACCAGCACTGCCCCGAACGCGCCACCGTGGCCCTTAACGCCGGCTTCTTCTTCGACATGTCGATCAAGGGCCTGGCCCAGCTCTGCTTCGGCCATCGCCTGGTGATCATCCCGCAGCTGATCCGCGCCAGCGGCAGCGAGCTGCTGGACTTCCTCGAACGCCATCAGGTGCACGCCTTCGATTCCACCCCCTCGCAACTCGACACCCTGCTCGCCGCGGGCCTGCTGGAACGGCGCAGCTACCAGCCGGTGAGCGTGCTGCTCGGCGGCGAGGCGATCAATGCCAGCACCTGGGCCAAGCTGCGCGGCTGCGACAGCATCCGTTTCTACAACATGTACGGCCCCACCGAGTGCACGGTCGATGCGACCCTCGACCTGATCCGCGACCTGGGCGAACGCCCGAGCATCGGCCGGCCGATCGCCAACCTGCAGGTGCATGTGCTCGACCCACGCGGCGAACCGGCGCCCCTGGGCGTGGTCGGCGAGCTGCATATCGGCGGCGTCGGCGTGGCCCGCGGCTACCTGAACCGCCCCGAGCTGAGCGCCGAGCGTTTTATCGCCGACCCCTTCAGCGAGGATCCCCAGGCGCGCCTGTACAAGACCGGCGACCTGGGCCGCTGGCTGGCCGACGGGACCCTGGAGTACCTGGGACGCAACGATTTCCAGGTGAAGATCCGCGGCTTCCGCATCGAACTGGGTGAAATAGAATCCGCCCTGTGCGCCTGTCCTGGCATCCGCGAAGCGGTGGTTATCGCCCGCGCGGACGGCACGACGGATCCGCGCCTGGTCGCCTATTTCTGCGGCGAGCCGCTGCCGGCCGAACGGCTGCGTGCCGCCCTGCTCGAGCACCTGCCCGAGTACATGGTGCCCAGCGCCTATGTGCACCTGGAGGCCCTGCCACTCAACGCCAACGGCAAGCTCGACCGCCGTGCCTTGCCCGCCCCCGGGGAAGACGCGCTGGCGAGCCGCGGCTACGAGGCGCCCCAGGGCGAAACCGAAAACGCCATCGCCGAGATCTGGCAGGCCCTGCTCGGCCTGGAGCGGGTCGGCCGGCATGACGGTTTCCTGGAACTGGGTGGCCACTCGCTGCTGACGGTGCAGTTGCAGGCGCGCCTGCACCAGGTCCTCGGTGTCGAGATCGACCTGCGCACGCTCTTCGCTCAAACATCCCTTGCCAGCCTGGCCCAGTGCGTGGCCCAGGCCAGCCCGTCGCAGCTGCAGCCCATACTCCCGGTCTCCCGCGAGCAGGCCCCGCCGCTCTCCCTGGCCCAGCAACGCCTGTGGTTCCTCGACCAGCTCGATCACGCCGCCAGCGTCGCCTACCACATGCCCGCCGCCCTGCGCCTGAGCGGCAACCTCGAGCAAAACGCCCTGCGCCGCACCCTCGCGCGCATCGTCGCTCGCCACGAAAGCCTGCGCACCCGCTTCGAACGCCGGGACGGCCAGGTGCGCCAGTATTTCGCCGCGCCCGACTGCGGTTTCACCCTGGTCGAGCACGACCTGAGCGCCCTGGCCTTCGAGGAACAGGAACAGGCGGTGGAAGCCCTCGCCCTGGCCGAGGCCGAGGCGCCGTTCGACCTGAGCCGCGGTCCGCTGATCCGCGGCCGCCTGCTGCGCCTGGACGCCGACGAACACATACTGCTGGTGACCCAGCACCATATCGTCTCCGACGGCTGGTCCGTCGCCGTGCTGATCGGCGAGTTCAACGCCCTCTACGCCGCCTTCAGCCAGGGCCTGGAGGACCCGCTGCCGCCGCTGACCCTGCAGTACGCCGACTACGCCGCCTGGCAACAGCAGTGGCTGCAAGGCGAGGCCCTGCAGGCCCAGAGCCGTTTCTGGCGCGAGGCGCTCAAGGACGCGCCGGCCCTGCTCGAGCTGCCCAGCGACCGGCCACGGCCCCAGGTGCAAAGCTATGTCGGCGCCAGCCTGGCGCTGCGCCTGACGCCCAAGCTGAGCAAGGCCTTGCGCCAGTTCAGCCAGAGCCGCGGCCTGACCCCCTTTATGACCCTGCTCGGCGCCTGGTCCGTGCTGCTCGCGCGACTGAGCAACCAGCCCCAGGTGGTGATCGG
>DATDTH010000373.1:0-22885 GCA_035290985.1 Pseudomonas sp.
TTTGCAGGACGCTGTATTTGCTGCGCGCCTGTTCCAGGTTGGCGTTGGGCGGGGTGGCGCAAGCGGCGAGCCCCAGGCTCAAGACCAGCAGGGCGGGCATCGATAAATGTCTGTGCATGGTTCGGTCATCCTTTTGTCAGGGGGCTGCTGGCGGCATGGGCGGCTACTGGACGCCACGCAGGCTTTCCTCGCGCAACTCCTCGATACCCTGCTGGGCATCCTGCAGCACCTTTTCGGCCTTGGTCGCAAGGGCCTTGCGTTCGGCGACGCGGGCGTCCCACTCGGCCTGCTCGGCCAGACGTTCGGCTTCCTGGTATTCCTTGTCGTGCAGCGCCCTTTCGGCCTGGCTCAGCTTGTCCCGGGCGGCTTTCATCTCGACGGCGGCATATTCCGGCCCGCCGGCACTGACGGCGTCATTGACCGCCGACTCAGTCAGGGCGAACTGCTCGGTGGGCGGGTTGCCCGCGCAGCCGCCCAGCAGCAGGGCGCTGCCCAGTAGCAGGCCGGCCAGTTTCAGCGGCGATCTATGGTCAAGCGTGGATATCTGCATGGGGTCGCCTCCATGTGGGTTCCTGTCGGTGTTTTTTCAGCACAGGACGCCGCCGAGGCGTGTCGAGCGCTGCGTCATGGAATGGAGGCCGGGCCGGCAAAAAATGTTCACATTATTTGACGCCTGACTATCGATCGCGGGCGCTCGAAGCATCGCCGCCCTACCGACCTCCCGACCTCCCGGCTGAACACAGGGCGCACCCTACGAAAAGCGGGGTGCCTGGGGGCTAGGCAGAGCCATAAAAAAACCCGCCGTTCAGGGCGGGTTTCGGTTGATTGCCTAAGGAGCTCAGTAGGCGCTCAGGTTGTTGCGCGGAGCGACCGGCTTGGCGTCATTGGAAATGGTCACCTCGACCCGACGGTTCATTGCACGGTCGGCCGCGGTGATATTTTCGGCCACCGGGTATTGCTTGCCATACCCCTGGGCGACTATGCGTGCGGGACCCACGCCCATCTTGACCAGGGCCAGGCGCACGGCGTTGGCGCGACGTTCCGACAGGCTCTGGTTATGGGCCGTCGAACCGCTGCTGTCGGTATAGCCCTCGATGATTACCTGGCGTTCCGGGTGCTGCAGCAGGAACTCGGCCAGGGTCTGCACGTTGCGCAAGCCATTGGGCTTGAGTTCGGCACGGTCGAGGTCGAACAGCACGTCGCCGAAGGTCACCAGGGTGCCGCGTTCGGTCTGCTTGGCCTGCAGTTCCATCTGCAGTTTCTGGATCTGCGCGTCGCGGTTATCCAGTTGCTGATCGCGGGCGGCCAGGCGTGCCTCGGCGCGTTCGGCCGCGGTGCCCTCCAGGGCTGCCTCGGCATTTTTCAGGTTGATGGTCTGCTTGGCCACCTCGACGCGCTGGAGGGTCAGGTAGGCCAGTTGGTCGACTTGCTGCTGATTGGCGTCACCACGAAAGGCCTGGTCGGCCTTGTCCAGCATGTCGGCGGCATCCTTGGTTTCCAGGGCAGCCAGGGTGCTGGCCTGGGGGTTGCTCTGCAGCGCACCGTAGTTGCTGCGGGCCTGTTCCAGGTTGGCGTTGGGCGGGGTGGCGCAGGCGGCCAGCCCGAGACTCAGGGCCAGCAGGGTCGGGATCATCAAGTGCTTGTGCATGGTGCGGTCATCCTTAGTCATCAACGGAAGCGAGAGCCATCAGCGGAATCGAGGGGCTGTATGCGGCGCTCACTGGGTGCTGCGCAGGCTTTCCTGGCGCAGTTCCTCGACGCCCAACTTGGCGTCCTGCACGGCCTTCTCGGCCTTGGCCGCCTGGGACTTGCGCTCGGCGACCCGGGCGTCCCACTCGGCCTGTTCGGCCAGGCGCTTGGCCTCCTCATAGCGCTGATCCTGCAGGGCCCGTTCGGCCTGGTTCAGCTTGTCCTGGGCGGACTTCATCTCCACCGCGGCGTATTCCGGCCCGCCTGCGCTGACGGCGCTGTTGACGGCCGATTGGCTGACGGCGAGTTGTTCGGAGGGGGGATTGCCGGCGCAGCCGGCTAGCAGCAGCGCGCTGCCCACTACCAGACCGGCCAGCTTCAACCCTTGCAGGGCGGCGGGTCTAAGGGTGCGTGTTTTCACGGTATTGAACTCCATTGATAAATTCCTGACTGTCTTTTCCATGATTGGCCCGTGCCAACTGGACACTGCCGCCTTACGACCGGCGATGAGTGGTGTGACAGTCATTGGAATGATGGCCAATCAAGATCGTTCAGTTTATTTAATGGATCGTTCAAATTATTTGACGCCAAGCTAATGACTGGTCTGGCGGGCAAGCGCCGTCGCCCGGCTGATCCGGGCACTGCGGGGAAGGGGAGCGGTGTGGCTTGAGGTCGGGGGGGATCAGTGCTTTGGCGTATCGCCTTGTTCGCCGAGCTCGCGCAGGTGTTTGCGCGACAGGGCGAGGAAGCGTGGGGTCGGGCCTATGTCCTCGTAGAGCGGGTCGCCCTGTTCATCGGTGGCCACCACCTTGCTGCCCTTGACATAGGGCAGGCTGGCTTCGAGCTCTTCCAGGGCCGCGGCGATCAACTCGCCGAGCAGCACCTCGGTGCGGCGCTTGGGGTACATCTCGCTGAGCGCCGCCAGGCGCGCCGCGGCCTCCAGATCCAGGTGGATCTGGTACGGACTCTTGGTCAGTCGGCCTTTGGCGTTCTGTTCCCAATGGCGGACAAGTTCGCGAATTTTCATGGTGACCTCTTTCTGTGCCCATGCCGGGTGGGCGGTCGTGTCGTGGTCGTCACACCGGGTAAAGGTGGTGTGGAGCGGGTTATAAGTTGAGCCTAGCTCGTCGCATGTCGCGTGCCAGGGGGGGCGTCGCGCCCTTGTAAGATGTTGACGTGCCGCACCGCCGTTACGTTCAACAGGAAGGGCTTGTTCCCAGGGCGTTCGATGCTGGCGCGCAGGTCTGTCAGGAACTAAGGTTGGAAAAGTGAACGCACATATGGCCTATTGCCCAGTCGCTGCAATGGGGTGAGGTTTTTGAGCGCTGGATGCCAGGAAAGTGTATTTCTCACGTCCGAGAGGTTAGGGATGACCAAGCAGTTCAACACCTGTATCACCAGTCCCTCAGAGCCAGCGGCCGATTTAATCGCCAGTATTCTGCAGATCTCGACCGAGTATTCGATCATCGGCAAGCGCCTGGACGGCACTATCGAACTGTGGAACGAGGGCGCGCGCCGGCTGTATGGCTACGAGCCGGAAGAGCTGCTGGGCAAGGCCCATTGCGCCATTCTGCATGTGCCCGAGGACGTCGCGGCCGGCCGGCCGGGCGAGATCCTGGCGTCCTCACTGAGAGAGGGCAAGTGGGAGGGCTGCCTCCAGCGGCTGCGCAAGAACGGCGAACGCTTCACCGTCCGGATGCTGATCACACCACGCTGCAACGCCTCCGCTCAGGTGGTAGGTTATTTATTGATTTCAAAAGAAATTTTCGAAGAGGTCGGGTTCGTCGAGGCGAGCCGGTTCCGTGATCCCCAGAGCAAGATCGAGAGCCAGCTGAACGACCCTGCACTGAGCGCGCGGCAATACGCCGAGCGGCTCGAGGAAGAGATACTGCGCCGGCAGGGAGTCGAGGCGACGCTACGCGAGAGCGAGCAGCGCTTCCGGCAACTGGCGGAAAATATCCGCGAAGTGTTCTATCTGGCGGATCCTGTGCATACCCAGATGCTCTATATCAGCCCCGCCTACGAAACCATCTGGCAGCAGAGCCGCGCCAGCCTGTACCTCGACCCGCGGAGCTGGAGCGCCAGCATCCATCCCGATGACCAGGAGGTATTGGGCGAACTCCTGCGCAACCTCGAGACTACGGGGCGTAACGACTGCGAGTACCGTATCGTGCGGCCGGACGGTTCGGCCCGTTGGATCCACGACCGCATGTTTCCGATTCTCGACGATGCGGGCCAGCTGTGCCGGGTCGCCGGTATCGCCGAGGACATCACCGAGCGGCGCGAGCAACAGTTGAGGATAGATAGGCTCAGCCGTATCCAGGCCATGCTCTCGGGCATCAATGCCGCCATCGTGCGGCTGCATGATCGCCAGGCGTTGTTCGACGAGGCTTGTCGCATTGCGGTGGAGCATGGCAAGTTTGGCCTGGCCTGGATCGGTCTGCTGGATAAGGTCACCCTGGCCGTGCAGCTGAAAACCGGCCAGGGCATCGATCCCGAGATGCTCGGCGATCTGCGTTTCGGTACGCTCGCGACCCGCCTTGGACAAGGTGTTTTTGGCGACGGCTCGAGCAGCGAGCCGGTGATGATCTTCCACGACCTGGATCTGGCCTACGACCTGGGTCTGCTCTCGGGAGCGGGGCAAACCAAGGCTTACCTATCGCTGGCCGCGCTGCCGTTGCAGGTGGACGGCGCACCGGTCGGCGTCTTGATGCTGTACGCCAGGGAGGCCGGTTACTTCGACGAGGCGGAAATGCGCCTGCTCAAGGAGCTGGCGGGTGATATCTCCTTCGCGTTGCAATATATCGAGCATGAGGAGCGCCTGCAGTACCTCGCCTATTACGATGCGCTGACCGGGCTGCCCAATCGCAGCCTGTTTCAGGATCGGCTCGGCCAACTGCTGCACAGCGCGCGCCATGAGCAGCGCGGGGTGGCGGTGATCCTGCTCGATCTCGACCGCTTCAAGCAGCTTAACGACAGCCTGGGTCGGCACGTCGGCGACGCACTGTTGCGGATGGTCGGCGAGCGGCTGGAGGCGTCGCTGGAGCAGCCCTGTGTGCTGGCGCGGGTGGTAGCGGACACCTTCGCCGTGGCGGTCGCCGGCCTGCCCGACGGCGTCGATGCCACCCATCTCCTGGGCAAGCGGATCTTCGCCCCGCTGGAGGCGCCGTTGACCCTCGACGGACACGAAATTCACCTCAGCGCCAAGGCCGGCGTGGCCCTGTTTCCGAGCGACGGGCAAGATGTCGAGAGTCTGTTCGCCCGCGCCGAAGCCGCGCTCAAACAAGCCAAGGCTTCGGGGGAGCACTATCTGTACTACGCGCCGGAGATCAATGCCCGTATCGTCGAGAAACAGGCCCTGGAGCGTGCCCTGCGTGTCGCGCTGGAGGCCGGGCAATTCGTGCTCCATTACCAGCCGCGCGTCAGCCTGCATAACGGCCGGATAGTTGGTGCCGAGGCGCTGATCCGCTGGCAGCATCCGGAGCAGGGGCTGGTGGCACCCGACCAATTCATTCCCCTGGCGGAGCAGACCGGGCTGATTGTGCCGATCGGCGAATGGGTGCTGCGCAGCGCCTTGGACCAGCAAGCCGCCTGGCTCGCCGAATACCTGGACGTGGTGCCGGTGGCGGTCAATCTGTCCGCCGTGCAATTCCATAAGGGCCAGGTGTTGCAATTGTTGCGCGAGTTGCTGGGCGACACCCCGGCGCTGGCCGCTTACCTGGAGCTGGAACTGACCGAAAGCGTGGTGATGCGCGACCCGGACGAGGCGGCCAAGCAGCTGCAGGCCTTTCGCGATCTTGGCCTGCGCCTGGCCCTGGATGATTTCGGCACCGGCTACTCGTCGCTGGCCTACCTCAAGCGTTTTCCTTTCGATATGGTGAAGATCGACCGGGCCTTTATCACAGACATCACCCGTAACCCGAGCGACGCCGCCATCGCCTTGGCCGTTATCGGCATGGCGCAGCGCCTGAACCTGTGTGTGGTGGCGGAAGGGGTGGAGACTGAGGCGCAGCTCAACTACCTGCGCAGCAATGGCTGCGACGAGATCCAAGGCTACTATTTCAGTCCGCCAGTGCCGGCCTCGGCATTCGCCGCCCTGCTGCGTTCGGGTAAACGGCTGCCGCCGCGAACCACCGTCGAGCAAGAGGGGCGCACCCTGTTGCTGGTCGACGACGAACCGGGTGTGCTCAATGCGCTGAATCGCGCGCTGCGTCCAGAGGGCTATCGAATTCTGACCGCCATAGGCGGCGAGGAGGCGCTGGAGTTGCTAGCGTTGCACCGGGTTCAGGTGATAGTCGTCGATCAGCGCTTGCCGGGCATGACCGGCACCGAGCTGCTGAGCACAGTCAAGGCGCTGCATCCGGACACTATCCGCATCGTCCTGTCCGGCTACACCGACCTGAAAGTAGTGGTTGAAGCGGTCAACCGCGGCGCCATCTACAAATTTCTCAGCAAACCCTGGGACGAGGAGCAACTGCGCGAGCATATCCGTGAAGCCTTCCTGCGCCATCGCCCGAGCCTCTAATCCCGCCTCGCTCGTGAATCAGGGCCTAAAAGCCCGTTCAGGACGCCCGAGGGGCGCATTTAAGGCTAAGGTGTCTATTCGCAAATAATGGCGGAGAACCAGAATGGCAGAAATCGACGCGCGCCTGCGTGAGGACGTCCACCAGCTCGGCGAATTGCTCGGCAACACCATCCGCGAGCAGCGCGGTGCTGCCTTTCTGGACAAGATCGAGCGCATCCGCAAGGGCGCCAAAGCCGCCCGGCGCGGCTCGAGCGCTGGCGCCGAGCAGCTCACCAGTGGCCTGGACGATCTCGGCGAGGACGAGCTGCTGCCCATGGGCCGGGCCTTCAACCAGTTCCTCAACCTGGCGAACATCGCCGAGCAATATCACCGTGTGCGCCGCCGTGACCCAGACGAACCCGCACCCTTCGAGGCCCGGGTCCTGCCCGAACTGCTGGCGCGGCTGCAGGCCGATGGCCACAAGGCCGAGGCCCTGGCCCGGCAGATGGGCCGGCTGGAGATCGAGCTGGTGCTCACCGCCCACCCCACCGAAGTGGCGCGGCGAACCCTGATCCAGAAATACGATGCCATCGCCGCCCAACTGGCGGCCCAGGACCACAGCGACCTGTCCCAGGCCGAGCGGGCGCGGATCACCGAACGTCTGCAGCGTCTGATCGCCGAGGCCTGGCACACTGAGGAAATCCGCCGGGTGCGGCCGACGCCGGTGGACGAGGCCAAATGGGGCTTCGCGGTGATCGAGCACTCCCTCTGGCAGGCCGTGCCGAACTTCCTGCGCCAGGCCGATCGCGCGCTGCAGGCCGCCACCGGCCTGTGCCTACCCCTGGAGGCGGCGCCGATCCGCTTCGCCTCCTGGATGGGCGGCGACCGCGACGGCAACCCCAATGTCACCGCGGCCGTGACCCGCGAGGTGCTGCTGCTGGCACGCTGGATGGCGGCCGACCTCTACCTGCGCGATATCGAGCAACTGGCCGCCGAACTCTCCATGCAGGAGGCCAGCCCCGCCTTGCGCGCCCGCGCCGGCGACAGCGCCGAACCCTACCGTTTCCTGCTCAAGCAGCTGCGTGATCGCCTGCGGGCCACCCGCAGCTGGGCCCAGGGCGCGCTGGCGGGAGAGCTGGCGGTACCGGCTGCGGTGCTGCAGGACAATCGCCAGCTGATCGAGCCCCTGGAGTTGTGCTTCAACTCCCTGCATGCGTGCGGCATGGGCTGCATCGCCAATGGCCCGCTGCTCGATTGCCTACGCCGCGCGGCGACCTTCGGTCTGTTCCTGCTGCGCCTGGACGTGCGTCAGGATGCCAGCCGGCATGCCGCGGCGCTGACCGAGATCACCGACTACCTGGGCCTGGGGCGCTACGCCGACTGGGACGAGGAGGCGCGGATCGCCTTTCTGCTGCGCGAACTGGAGAACCGCCGGCCGCTGTTGCCAGCCCACTGCACGCCCTCGGCAGACACCGCCGAGGTGCTGGCCACCTGCCGGGAGATCGCCGCGGCGCCGGCCGCTTCCCTGGGCTCCTACGTGATCTCCATGGCCGGCGGCGCCTCCGACGTGCTGGCCGTGCAGTTGCTGCTCAAGGAATGCGGCGTGTTGCGGCCGATGCGGGTGGTGCCACTGTTCGAGACCCTGGCGGACCTGGACAACGCCGGCCCGGCCATCGACCGCCTGCTCGGCCTGCCGGGCTACCGCGCGCGCCTGCACGGCCCCCAGGAGGTGATGATCGGCTATTCCGACTCGGCCAAGGATGCCGGCACCACGGCAGCCGCCTGGGCCCAGTACCGGGCCCAGGAGACCCTGGTTGAGCTCTGTCGCCAGCACCAGGTCGAGCTGCTGCTGTTCCATGGCCGTGGCGGCACGGTCGGCCGCGGCGGTGGTCCGGCCCATGCGGCCATCCTGTCGCAGCCGCCGGGTTCGGTGGCTGGGCGTTTCCGCACCACCGAGCAGGGCGAAATGATCCGCTTCAAGTTCGGCCTGCCGGATATCGCCGAACAGAACCTCAACCTCTACCTGGCGGCCGTGCTGGAGGCCACCCTGCAGCCGCCGCCGAGCCCGGAGCCGGCCTGGCGCGCGCAGATGGACCTGCTCGCCGCTGACGGCCTGAGCGCCTACCGCGCCGTGGTGCGCGAGCATCCGCAGTTCGTCGACTACTTCCGCCAGGCCACCCCGGAGCAGGAACTGGGCCGCCTGCCACTGGGCAGCCGGCCGGCCAAGCGCCGGGAGGGCGGGGTGGAGAGCCTGCGGGCGATCCCCTGGATCTTCGCCTGGACCCAGACACGGCTGATGTTGCCGGCCTGGCTGGGCTGGGAAAACGCCCTGGGCCGGGCCCTGGAACGGGGTGAGGGCGAGCGCCTGGCGCAGATGCGCGAACAGTGGCCGTTCTTCCGAACCCGTATCGACATGCTGGAAATGGTCCTGGCCAAGGCCGACGGGGCCATCGCCCAGCTCTACGACGAACGTCTGGTGGAGCCGAAACTGCGCGCGCTGGGCGAACAATTGCGCGACCTATTGTCGCAGGCCTGTGCGGCGGTATTGGGTTTGACCGGTCAGTCGCAGCTGCTGGCGCACAGCCCGGAAACCCTGGAGTCGATTTCGGTGCGCAACACCTACCTGGACCCCCTGCACCTGCTGCAGGTGGAGCTTCTGGCCCGCTCCAGGCAGCGTGAGAGCCTGGTCGAGAGCCCCCTGGAACAGGCCCTGCTGGTGAGCGTGGCGGGCATCGCCGCGGGGTTGCGCAATACCGGTTGAGCCTATGGCCGGGCCTGGCAAAGGCCCGGTTTCTCCGACTTTCGGTGACTTGTGCCCTGGGGGTGCGCTGTGTATCTTGATCAACCTTTTGGCCGCCCAGTGCTGCCGGAACCCACTTTAAGAGATTGGCCCCACGAGGCGAGTCCGACGAATTTCCTATCCAATTTTCGAGGAGCACATCGATGCGCGTGATTCTGCTAGGGGCGCCCGGTGCCGGCAAAGGTACTCAGGCCCGCTTTATCACCGAGAAGTTCGGTATTCCGCAAATCTCCACCGGCGACATGCTGCGGGCCGCCGTCAAGGCCGGTTCGCCCCTGGGCCTGAAGGTCAAGGGCGTGATGGACAGCGGCGGTCTGGTCTCCGATGAGATCATCATCGACCTGATCAAGGAGCGCATCACCCAGGCCGATTGCGCCAAGGGCTTTCTCTTCGACGGCTTCCCGCGCACCATTCCCCAGGCCGAAGCGCTGAAGGATGCCGGGGTGAACATCGACCACGTGGTGGAAATCGCCGTGGACGACTAAGAGATCGTCAGCCGCATCGCCGGTCGCCGCGTGCACCCGGCCTCGGGCCGTGTCTACCACACCGAGCACAACCCGCCGAAGGTCGCGGGCCAGGATGACGAGACCGGCGAAGAGCTGATCCAGCGTCCGGACGACAAGGAAGAGACCGTGCGCCATCGCCTGTCGGTCTATCATTCCCAGACCAAGCCGTTGATCGACTTCTACCAGAAGCTGGGCGCTGCCAACGGCACGCCGAAATACAGCTTTATCCCCGGTGTCGGTTCGGTCGACGAGATCACTGGCAAGGTGCTGGCGGCGCTGAGCTAAGCGTCGAGCAGTTGGAATGACGGCCCCTTTTGGGGCCGTTTGCGTTTCTGCAGCTTTTACGGCCTGCAGTGCTTGCGCCCCGGATAAGTATTGACGCAATCCGGGGCAGCGGGTTTCGCCGAAGCGCTACTGCAGATTCATCGATGCTCCGCCGCCTTGGTGGGGTGCACGCCACACCACGGGTCTTCTGGCCTGAATACAGGTCTGGGCACCCGTCCGCGTGGGTTACGCCGCGCGGCGAGGGCGGTGTGGTTCGTCAGACTGGCTTTCTGCGCGTCTAACCCACCCTACGAAAAGCGCTTCGGTGAAGCCTATAGGTCAGGTGCAACGGGGCTCCAACAAAAACGCTTCGGCGAAGCCCGCAGGTCATGCGGAGCTCTGGTAGCCCTGTAAATGTCGCGTCCTCACGCCCCCCGCCTTCCCGCGCTCCTGTCGCCCTTGCTTGCAGTTCAGCGTCGATAGCGCCCCTTTATGCCATTCAACTCGGTCCAGGTCAGTCATTCGGTGGATGTACACCTCTGGGTGTTCGTCTGGGCATTGGCGTGACGCAGCGAAAGCTCGGCAGGACATGCCTTTCGGGTTGAAAAATTTAGTGTTCGCTATAGAATAATTTTCAATGCGTTAATGTTCGAAATTGAACAATTGTCAGACAGTCGGATTGTTGTCATTAGGTGAGGAATAACCCGCATTTACAAGCCATCCATTTGTTTTCTAAGTGTTTTTAGTTAGGCTTCCTGATTGTATTCGCTATTTTTAGATGTTTTTTGGCAGTCTATATGAAGATTTATTCGGTGAAAAAATGAGATATAGGTCGATGTATTTTCATTTTCGAAAGACATGAGCGAAAAAATGTAACAAAATAGTGACGCAAACACGCAAGGTTGTGACGCCTGACGGCAACTCCTGCCAGTGAAAAAAAAGATCCCAGTCTCGGTGGCTCCCTGCGGAGAGCGGCATTTCATTGCCCTTTCGGCGGAGCGACGGGCTTGTATTCGGCTTTAGATAAGCCGCCCTGCATTGCATATAAATGGAATTAAGAAGGGTAGTCCGATGCCATTAGCCTCCAGCAACAAAGTCCTCAGCTCCGATTTCACCGCCCATGACATGACCGTCGCTCACGCTTCGCCACCTCGGCTGGAAGTGGCGAACAGCGGCCTGTCGGCCGCGGGAAATCTGCTCTCCGGTAAAGACTCGGCCGTCCAGATCGCGCAGAAATACGCGCGCTACACCCGTCCGGGGTTGTCGAAGCTGCTGCAGGCGGTTCGGCTGGATATCGTTTACAAGCGCGCCCAAGGCGATCATCTGTATTACGAAAAGAACGGCGAAGAAGTGCCGGTTCTGGACATGCTGGGCGGCTTCGGCGCCAGCCTGTTCGGCCACCTGTTCGAGCCCTTCGTTTCGTTGCAAAAGGCCTACCTGGATGCCGGCGTGCCCTTCCTGGCCCAGGGCAGTTGCCGCACCAATACCGCGCTGGTGGGGGAGCGTCTGGACCGCATGCTGTCCGCGCGCACCGGCTCGCACTATGTCAGCGTGCTGCTGAACACCGGCGCCGATGCCGCGGAAGCCGCGTTGAAGCATGCGGAGCTGCGTCGGATCAAGCGCGTCAAGGCGTTGCTGGATGCCTTCGATGAACAGCTGGTCAAGGTTCGCCAGGGGTTGCGCAACCAGACCCTGAGCCTCAGCGAGCAGTTCCATGGGTTCGCCGAGAGCGAGTTCGGCGTGCCGCGGGATCTGGGCTCGGATGCGGCCTTCTCCGCGTTGTCGCTGCTGATGGGGCAGACCCTGAGCCAGAGCCCCGCCGCGTTGGCGGTCAAAGGCGGCTATCACGGCAAGACCACCGGGGCCTTGCAGGTCACTTCAGGCGAAGTCTACCGCAAGCCGTTTGCCGGCCTGGGCGCCCAGGGCAAGTTCATTTGTTCGGCCGAACCGGGGGCCCTGCTGTCCGCCATCGAAGACAGTCTGCTGCATTACCCGGTCATCGTCATCGAGAACGGCGAGGTCGGCCTGTCGCGTCAGGCGCTGGCCAATATCAACGCCATGTTCATCGAGCCGCTGCAAGGGGAGGGGGGCATTCGTTACGTGCCCCAGGCGTTCCTGGAGGAAAGCCGGCGCTTGGCGACCGAGCATGGTTTCCAGCTGGTGTTCGATGAAATCCAGTGCGGCATGGGCCGTACGGGAACCTTCCTCTATTCCGAGCAGTTGGGCGTCAACGCCGACTGTTACCTGCTGTCGAAAAGCCTCGGTGGTGGTTTGTCCAAGGTGTCCGCGGTCTGCTTCGCCCGTGGCATCTACGATCCGGACTTCGATGCCATTCACAGCTCGACCTTCGCCGAGGATGAATACAGCGCCGGTATCGCCCTGCATGCCTTGACGCTGCTGGATGAGGTGCCCGCCATCATGGCGGCCGCGGCCCACCAGGGCGAGTACCTGCGCGAGGGCCTGCAAGCCGTCTGCGACCAATACCCGAGCATTCTCAAGGAAGTGCGCGGCCAGGGCCTGTTGCTGGGCATCGAGTTCCATCCGCAGTCCCAGGCGAACTCGCCGATCATCCGCACCCTGTCCGAGCAGAAGTTGCTGGGTTACATCATCGCCGGCTATCTGCTGCACGAGCATCGGGTGCGGATCAGCACCACCCTGTCCAACGCCTTCACCTTGCGCCTCGAGCCTTCCGCGTTCGTGAAGAACGAGGAGTGCGACCAGGTCGTGGCCGGGATTCGCAGCGTCGCCGAGATTCTCTACAAACTCAACGCCGGCCAGTTGCTGCGTTATGTAGTCGGCCGGGAGCAGTTCGGTGACAGCGCCGAAGTCGCCTGTTATCGCAACGTGACAGTGCCGACCCCCACGTTCGAGCCCGGGCACAAGACCGTCACCTTTATCGGCACTCCGCTCAGCGCGCGGGACTTCGCCGATGGCGAGCCGAGTCTCGGGAATTTCTCGGACGCCGAACTCAGCTGCCTGCTGGAGCGCTTCCGCCCGGTGGCCGCGCCAATCCATGTGCAGACCAATACCATCACCTCGGCCACCGGCGACAAGATCAATTTCCGCTTCGTCGCCATGCTCCATGAGCCGTCCCATATCACCCAGCAGCTGGCAACCGGGGCCCTCGACGAGATGGTCGGGGTGATCCGCGACAATATGCACGAAGCCATAGAAAGCCGGCATGTCGCCTACGGCCTGGGGGCCTATACCTCCATCGTCACGCGCAACGGCCTGGACCTGGTCTCCGACAAACTCAGCATCACCACCGGCAATGCGTTGACGGTCGGCATGGGTGTTCAAGGCCTGCTGCAGACGGCCCGGGACAAAGGGCTCGACCTGAAGCAAGCGGTCTTCGCGGTCGTCGGCGCGGGGGGCAATATCGGCTCGGTGTACACGGAGATCCTCGCCGACTATGTGCCGAAAATCATCCTGGTGGGCCGCCAGAAGAGCGAGGCGCGGCTGATTAACGTGGCGGCCGAGATCTACCTGAACGCCTATCGGGACGTGCTGGCGGGCAAGTACCCGGAGTCCAGCGTGGCGGCCGTCCTGGCGACCACCCAGACCTTCGCCCAGATGAAGGCCTATGGCGAAACCCTCGAGCAGCCGGGCCAGTTCATCTACCTCGAACTGCAGAAGGAGCTGGGCGAGGCGGCACCGGTCATCGTCAGCACCGACATCCATAGCATCAAGCAGGCCAACCTGATCCTGGCCACCAGCAACGCCGCCGAGCCGATCATCTATCCCGACATGCTGGGCAGCCAGCCCGCGGTGATCTGCGATGTGTCCGTGCCCAACGATGTGCATGCCTCGGTCGCGTCCCAATGCCCGCAGGTCGATGTCATCCGCGGCGGCCTGGTGCGCTTGCCGGGCAACCCGGATATCCGCTGGTCCGGCAAGAACTACATGGGCAACGGGGTGAGCTACGCGTGCATGGCCGAAACCATGCTGCTCGGCCTCTCCTCGACCTCGGCGCACTACAGCTATGGCCGCATCACCAAGATGCAGGTGAAGAAGATCCTCGACCTGGCGGCGACCCATGGTTTCGACCTGGCCCGGATCAAGGTCGATAGCATTTTCTAACGCCACCGCAGCGGCGCAAGCCGCTGCGAGCTCAGGGCGATTGAGTACGAATCAAGCGGTAAAGGGAGTGGGTTATGACGGAAAAATGCATCGCGATGGCCGCGACCGAGGTGGACCAGGAGTGGCTGGTTCACCCCGAAAGCCTCGACGCCACGGCCAACTTGAGGGCCACGATCGGCGGCAAGGCGGCTTCCTTGCACGAGTTGATGGGCTGGGGCCTGCCAGTACCCGAGTGGTGCTGCGTGACCACCGCGGCCTTCGAACAGACGCTGCGGGCCAACGGCCTGGCGGCGGTGGCCGATTGGCTGCAGCGTCCGTCCCAGGCGCTGCCCATGCCCCTGGAGGCGCTGCGCGAGGCGATCATGGCCTGCGTGCTTCCGGCCAGGATCGCCCAAGGGGTGCAGCTGTTCCTGCAGCGCTTTCCCGAGACCCACTTTGCCGTGCGCAGCAGCGGCACCCTGGAAGACGGCGCGCAAGCCTCGTTCGCCGGGCTCTATGTCACCATCCTGAATGTCCAGCGTTATGAAGACGTGTGCGATGCTATCCGCAGCTGTTGGGCCGCCTTGTTCGATGACCGCGTGCGCAGCTACCTGCAGGACCGGCAGATCGACGGCGCGATGGGCCTGGCCCTGGTCGTGCAACGCCTGATTCCGGCGGAGAAGAGCGGCGTGCTGTTCTCCGTGGACCCGGTGCGCGGCTGTGACACCCAGGTGCTGATCGAGGCCTGTTTCGGCCTGGGCGAGGCCCTGGTCTCGGGGCACGTGACGCCCGATCGCTACAGCTACGACTGGTTCGAGAAATGCGAGCTCGAGCGGGCGGTGGCCGAGAAGGAAGTGCAGTGCGTGCGCTTGCCCGAGGCACCCTTTACCCGGCTCGAACCGCTCGACGCGCAGCAGGGCCGTGAGGAAGTGCTGTCCGCCGGGGAAGTGCGCGAGCTGGTCGAACTCGCCCTGCAGGTGCAGGAAAACGCCGGTTACCCGGTCGATCTGGAGTGGGCCAAGGTAGGCATGCACTTCTATGTGCTGCAAAGCCGTCCCATCACCCAACTGGGCTATGCAGGCATTCCCGGGCAGTGGTCGACCGCTGATTTCCGCGATGGCGGTGTCTCGTCCACTGTCTGCACCCCTTACATGGCCTCGCTGTACAAGTCGGTCATCGACATCACCATGCCGGCCTACTTGAACCGCATCGGCCTGCCCAGTGGCGGCGACCAGGGCGCCTGGCAGGAAAGCTTTTTCGGCCGGCCCTACTGGAACCTGCAGTCGGTGAAGCGCCGGTTGAGTGCCATTCCTGGTTTCAAGGAGCGGGTCTTCGACGAAGGGGTGGGCATAGTGCCGGGCTACCCGGGCGATGGCGTGGTGACCAAGACCACCCCGCGGACCCTACTGACCGGGTTGCGCGTGCTGCTGGCGCTCAAGGCCTCCTGCCGCAAGCAACTGAAGAACAACCCGGCGTTCGCCCAGGCGCAAAAACGTCGCCTGCAGGAGTTGAGCGCGCTGGATCTGGCGAGCCTGCCCCAGAACGAGTTGTTCGCCTTCAGCGAGCGATTCCTCAGCCAGGAATATTTTCGCAGCGAGTCGGCCTACTTCAACTTCATCTACGACAACTCGAACCTCAACAACCTGTTCCAGGAGGCGGTGGCCAAGGTCGATTTCGACGCCTGCGATTTCCCGCTCTTGCTGAGCGGCTTGACCGGTGTCTCGCACCTGGCCCCCATCGAGGCGGTGTGGGCGCTGCGCGGGGAAATCAAGCAGGACGCCGAAGCCCTGCGTTTCTGGCAAGAGAGCAGTCCCGACGCGATCGCCGAGGCCCTGGCCGCGGGCGAGCGGCGCTTCCACCTGGATAGGTTCGCCGACTACCTCACGCAATACGGGCACCATGCCAAGCAGGAACTGGACCTGATGGTGCCGCGCTACAGCGAAGACCCGCGGCCGGTCATCGGCAACTGGCAGGAAGTGTTGAACCAGCCGGACGACTGCGACCCGCGTGCGCGCAACCAGGACCAGGAACGCAATTACCAGGCGGCCCGCAGCCGCTTCCTCGCCGCGGTGCCCTTCTGGAACAGGAAGGCCATGGCGGCCCGCCTCGACCAGGTGCGGGAATTCCTCTGGTGGCGTGAAGAACTCCGGGACCTGTCGACCCACTACTACCATCACGTGCGCCGGGTGACCCTGGCCGTGGCAGAGCGGTTGGTCGAACGGGGTGTGTTGCAACAGCGGGACGAGGTGTTCTTCCTCGAACTGGATGACCTGTTGAAGGTGCTGCGCGGGCAACTCACCGCCCAGCAAGTCAACGTGCTGGTCGTGCGTAACCGCCGCTACTACCGCAGCTTCGCCCGCTTCACCATTCCGGACGAAATCGGCGAGCGCTTCTCCATGGGCGGCAGCGCCACCCAGGGTGCCCAGGACGGCGAACGCTTCGCGGTCGCCGGCAGCCCCGGTCTCGCCTCGGGCACGGCCCGGGTGATCGCCAACATCCATGACGCCGACCGCCTGCAACCGGGCGACATCCTGGTGACGCGCTGCACGGACCCGGGCTGGACCCACAAGTTCTCGCTGCTCAGCGGCGTGGTGACCGAGACCGGGGGCGTGCTGTCCCACGCGGCGGTGATCTGCCGCGAGTACGGCATGCCGGCGGTGCTGGCGGTGCAGAAGGCCACCTCGCTGATCAAGGATGGCGAGTTCATCACCATCAATGGCAGCACGGGCACCATCACCCTGGGTGCCGGCGACAACCAGACGAGCCTGGCAGAGCGCCGGCAGGCCCTGTATCCCAGCGTTCAGGAAGGAGTCGCGGCATGAAGCTGGTCGGTGTCTACAACCCGCCCACGCTGGTGACCATGGCGGGCCTGCTCAGTGGTTTCGGCGCCTGCTGGCTGGGGATTGCCGGGCAGCTCGAGCTGGCGGTGGTGGCCTTGATCTGGGCGGGGGTCTTCGACCTGTTCGACGGGATGCTGGCGCGGCGGACGAAAATGACCGCCCGCGAGTCGGCCTTCGGCGTGCAAATCGATTCCATAGTCGACATGGTCAGCTTCGGGGTCGCGCCCGTGCTGGTGGCCATCAGCTTTGGCATGGGTGGCGTGCTGGGGGTGGTCGCGGGCTTGCTGTACGTCTGTGCGGCGGCGCAGCGCCTGGCCTTCTTCAACGTGCTGCAGGAAGAGAGCCGGGAGGAGAGCGGAACTGGGCTGACCAGCTACACCGGTCTGCCGGTGACCTTCTCGGCCTTGATCTTCGGCACCTTGCTGGCCTTGCGGGATGTGATGAGCGCAGAGGGCTTCGCCCTGTTCCTGCCCCTGTTGTGCATCCTCGTCAGTGTGCTCTACGTCTACCCGCTGAAGATTCCCAAGCCCAAGGGCGCGGCCTATGCCTTTTTCCCGCTGCTGGCTTGCCTGTTCACCGCCTACTGGCTGGTTCAGTACGCCGGTCGATAGTCTTTATTAACTCAATGGAATGAACCCCCCTATGTTCGACTCCATCATCACCGCGCTGTACCTGGCGATCCCCCTGGTCGTGTCCGGTTCGCTGCATATGCTGATCGTCAGCCGGAACTGGTTTTCCTTCCTGGCCGTACCGCTCAACCGGGCGGCCTTCGGAGCCAACAAGACCTGGCGCGGCATGCTCGTCATGCCCCTGGCCAGCATCCCCGGGGTCTACCTGGCGCTCTGGCTCGAGCCCTTCCTGTCCGGCCATCTGATCGTCAGCCTGCTCGGTCTCAATCCCTGGCTGCTCGGCATCGCCCTGGGCATCGGCTATGTGCTGCCCGAACTGCCCAACTCCTATGTCAAGCGTCGGCTGGACATCCAGCCGGGCAAGCAGCCGGAGAAGCACGCGTTCTGGTTCGGCCTGATGGACCAGGCGGATTCGGCCATCGGCTGTGCGCTGGTCTACTGGCTGATGCTGCATCCGAACCTGATCGTCATGCTCTGGATCATCCTCCTGGGCCCCTTGCTGCACCTGATCGTCAACCTTTCGCTCTACAGCGCCGGGCTGCGCAAGCAGCCGTTTTGAAGGGCTCATCCATGCCCAGGGGAGAGTGACGTCCATGGCGACAGCGAAGCTCTATTACATCGACCGTGAAACCGGTCGCAAGGAAGCGGAGATCATCTACGGTGAAGCGGAGCTGAACTTCCTCTATGGCAACCCCTGGGGCAGGGCGCTGCGACGTTTGTTCGTGACCCGCCCCTGGTTCAGCCACCTCAATGGTTGGCCCAAGCGCCGGGCCTCCAGCAAGGGCGCGATCGAGCAGTTCATCAGCCAGTACGGCATCGATGTCGATGAAGTGGAAAAGCCGGTCGATGCCTATCGTTCGTTGGACGATTTCTTCAGTCGCCGCCTGAAGGCCGGTGCCCGGCCGGTGAACCCCGAGCCCAGGGCGCTGGTCTCGCCGGCCGATGGCCGGGTCTTGGTCTATCCGCAACTCGATGGCCAAAGCCTGTGGGTCAAGCAGCAACGGGTGTCCATTGCCGAATTGCTGGGCTGCCGGCAGGCGGCGGCGCAACTCGCCGGCGGCTGCGCCGTGGTGGTGCGCCTGGCGCCCAAGGACTACCACCGCTTCCACTTTCCGGTCGAGGGGCGGGTAACCGAGTCCCGCGCCATCGCCGGCAAGCTGGAGTCCGTTCACCCCATCGCCCTCGATGCCGGCGCGCCCAGCTTCGCCAACAAGCGGGTGGTGACGCGGGTCGAGACCGCCCTGTTCGGCAGCCTGTACATGGTCGATGTGGGCGCCTTGACCGTCGGCACCATAGTCCAGACCCATGTGCCCGGCCCTGTCGAGAAAGGCCAGGAGAAGGGCTATTTCCGCTTCGGCGGCTCGACCGTCGTATTGCTCTGGGGGCCGGGCGGCCCCGCGTTGGACCAGGACCTGATAGACAACACGGCCCTGCAGTTAGAGACCCTGGTCAAGTTAGGCAGGCAGATCGCTTACCAAAATTAATGGTTGAAGCCTGTTTGCAACACTCATCACGAATAGAAGTCGATCCTATGACGCCTTATGTAATCCATGCCGACAATTATCTCGCCAACGCCTCGGTGGGCGTTGGCGGCAAAGCCCGCAACCTGTTCCATTTGCAACAGCACGGCTTGCCCGTTCCCGAGTTCATCTGCATTTCCAGCCGGGCCTTTGCCGCCTCCCTTCAAGCGGTCTTCCACGAGATCAAGCGCCTGCTCGGCGACTGCGTCTATGACGACCAGCAGCAGGTCGCCCAGACCTCGACGCAGATCAAGGCGTTGGTCATGGGCTGCGAACTGCCGCGCGATGCCCACAGCGAACTGCAGGCGCAGATGAAGTCGCTGGGGCGCTGGGATTCGTTTTCCGTACGCTCCTCCGCGGCCAATGAAGATGCGGCGAACAGCTCCTTCGCCGGACAGCTCAGCACCTGGTTGCACGTCGCGGCGGACGATATCGCCGACAAGGTCAAGGCCTGCTGGGCCAGCGCGTTCGACCCGGGCATCCTGGTCTATATGCACCGCATGCAGCGCGACCCCCTGGGCAACGAAGTATCGGTCATCGTGCAGCGCATGGTGGCGGCCAAGAGCGCCGGGGTCATGTTCCAGGCGGACCCGCACGGTGCGATCCACAAGGAAGTGATAGCCGCGGGCTACGGCCTGGGCGAGGGCGTGGTCGCCGACAAGGTCGAGTCGGACCTCTACTACTTCGACAAGCTCAATGGCGAGTGGGAGCTGCAGGTCAACGAGAAACTGCGCCTGATCGGCTACGGGGCCGCGGGCGGCACCGAGGAGTTCGCGGTTGCGGCCGATAAGCAGAACGAGCCGGTGTTGTCCGCCGCGCAGCGCCAGGACTTGATCCGCCAGTCCGGGAAGATCGCCTCGATCTATAGCCATTACCAGGACATCGAGTGGGCCTTCGACGAGCGCGACCAGCTGTATATCCTGCAGGCCCGGCCCATCACCACCATTCCCCAGGGCTACGATCGCGTATTCGACAACAGCAATATCATCGAGAGTTACCCGGGGGTGGTCCTGCCGATGACCTTCTCGGTCCTGCACCTGGATTATTACCACTGCATCAAGGACGCGCTGCTGCGCTGCGGTGCGCCGGCCTCGACGGTGCAGAAGCGCGACGATGTATTGCAGCACCTGGTCGGTTACCTGAAAGGTCGTTCCTACTACAACATCAGCAACTGGTACCGCACCCTGCTGCTGGTGCCGTTCTTCAAGCAGAAGATCATCAAGTATTTCGAGCAGATGATCGGCAGCGAGGGCTCGTTCGCCGATGAACTGGACGACCAGAAGCTGACGGCCTGGGAGCGCGTGCAACTGCTGGTGCGTTTCCCGCTGTTCTTCGCCAAGAACCTGCTGCGCCACGATCGGCTGATCAAGGAATACTTCGAGATCACCACGGGTATTCGCAACGAGTTCGAGCGCCTGGATCTGGAACGCCTGTCGTCGGATCAACTGATCGGCTACCTGGTGCGCTTTTCCAAGCGCTTCATGAAAAGCATGAGCATCCCGATCCTCAACGACTTCTTCGCCATGATCTTCATGGCGGTGACCCGTGAGCAATTCAAGCGCGTCGGTATTCCCGACGCCGAGAACCTGCTCAATCGCCTGCTCTCCAACCAGCAGATCGAGAGCACCAAACCGGTGGTCTCGATGATCGCGCTCGCCGAGACGGTGAAGAACGACGCGGCGCTGACCCAGACCCTCGGCCAGATCATGGCGCGGGCCGAGAACAACGAGATGGCCACTGTCTACCGCCTGCTGAACCAGGCCGGACACGGGGCCTTCCAGCGGCAATTGCAGACCCACCTCGAGCTCTATGGGCATCGCTCGCCCAAAGAATTGATCATGGAAGTGGATACCTTCCGGGAAAGCCCCTTCCACTTGCTGCAGATCGTCCTGGCGTCCGGCACGGCCACGCTGCTCGACCGCAAGGGGCAGGACGATCCGGATCAGCTGTTCAACAGCCACCTGGAACGCGTCAGGGGCAAGGGCCTGCTCAAGTGGCTGCTGCAGAAAACCCGGCAGACCGTGGCCTACCGCGAGGCGACCCGCCTGGATCGCGGGCTGCATTTCTCGTTCTTCCGCTCCACCCTGCATCACCTGGGCCGGCGTTTCGTCGAGGAGAAGGTGCTGGAGCAACCCCGCGATGTCTTCTACCTGACCCTCGACGAGCTGGATGCCTACCGCAAGGGCTGCTCGCCCAACAATGACCTGAAAGGCCTGGTGGAGTACCGCAAGCACCAGGTCGAGGACTGGCTGCAACAGGACCCGGAGGATCGGGTGTTTACCTGCGGCACGGCCTACGCCAACAGCATTCCGCAGAAGACCCTCGGCTTCCAGGCCGGCTCGGGTGTCCTGCGCGGCACCGGTTGCTCGAGCGGCGTCATCACCGCCGAGGCCCGGGTCATTCGCAACCCCAATGGGGAGGCCGATGTGAAGGGCAAGATCCTGGTATCCGAAAGCACGGATCCGGGTTGGGTATTTCTGATGGTGATCTCGGCCGGCTTGATCTCGGAGCGCGGCAGCCTGCTTTCGCACACCGCCATCATCGGTCGCGAACTGGGCATACCGACCATAGTCGGCGTCAAGAACGCGACCAAGCTAATCCAGGATGGCGGCACCATCAGCATCAATGGCACCACCGGCGAAGTTCAGATTCACCCGGAAACAGCCTGCTAATTCATTTATTGGGATACAACCACGATGCGCAAGCAGCTCGATGACGCGTTAGTTCAGCTCGAACAGTTCCTAAAACAAGAAAAACCGGCGCGTCAGGCAGTATTGGATTTCATCAGGGCAACACCCTTGCCCTTCATTGCCTGCTATGGCGAACAGCTGTCGAAAGGCGAGATGTTTCACTATTCGTTTCGCTTCCTGCACCTGCTCGGCAAGCACAATGTGGCGCTCGCCGTGGGCCTGTGCATGAATCAATACATCGCCTACAGCCTGGCCTGTTACCCCGCCCAGGAAGGCTCGCCGGTTTCCCGGCTCAAGCATGAGTTCCTCCAGGCGGTCAGGGCGAATCGTTGGCTGCTGGCGGTTTCCAGCTTCGACGACTTCGTGCGCAACAAGGACGAAACCGCCAACCAGGTGGCGTGCACCACCCAGGCGAATGGCTCGCTCAGCTGCTCGGGGGTCAAGAACTTCCAGTCCAATGTCTCCGCCGCCGATGTCCTGCTGTTTTCGGGGACGGTCGACGGTGAGCGGATAGGCCTGTTCTATACCTTTCTCAAGCAGACCCCGGGCATCGAGCTCGGCGCCGCGCTCTATCCGGGCGCCATGGCCGATACCGATACCCGTTCGGTGCTCTTCGATAATCTGCTCTTGCCTCCGGAGCAACTGCTGCCCGCCAGCAGCGAAGGCGAGGCCCTGGGCCTGCATGCCTTGACCCGTGTGGTCTTCGCGGTCATGGCGATGGCGCCCTATATGGGCGGTGCGCAACGGGCCCTCGAAGAAGCCGCGCTCTTCCTCAATGGCGTGCATGTCGAGGGTCAGCCCCTGGCCAGCCTGGATGGCTATATCACCGACATGGGCCGGTCCCAGATCGAATACCAGATCTGCCAGAACCTGATCGAGGGCTTCGAACGCTGCATCGACCCCATGGGGGCCGACACTTTCGATGCCTGGTTGCAGCGCGAGGGCAGCAAGGCCCTGGCCCTGAAATACCATGTGACGGCGGTGTGCGAGCAGTTGGTCAGCCGTTCCCGGAAGGTCATAGGTACCCGCTCGTTGCTGCCGACCCATATCCTCAGCCAGCTGTCCCAGCAGATCCTGTTCGGCGCCTTGCATCCGGTGATCAACGCGAAGATCGAGCGGGACTTTGGCGTTGCGCTATTGAAGGGGCATTAACCGCGGGCGGTACGGGGCGATCAGCATAAGCTTTCGTAGATACCGTCTTGATGCCGACCGCACAAGAGGCCGTTTTCGTAGATCCCAGATAAGCCTTGGCGCAATCCGGGGCAGTGGGTTTCGACGAAGCGCTGGTAGGCCGTAGGTCGGGTTAGCGAAGCGTAACCCGACAACGATGCTGTCGGGTTAGCAAAACGTAACCCGACCTACGAAAAGCGAATGTGCCTGCTCT
>DATDTH010000374.1:0-4428 GCA_035290985.1 Pseudomonas sp.
GCAGGCCGGCGCGGGGGGTATCACATCTTATAGCGCTGACCCAGAACGCTTTGCAGTGACTGGACCACGGTGAAGGCGTCCTTGAGCTGGGAGCGTTCGAAATTGGAGATGTCGTCCGGATTCAGGTAGTTGTCCGGGGCCAGACCGGCGGCGATCTGGCGGGCCTGGTGCTGGATGCGGGTGAAGGCTAGAAATTCCAGCGCATCACGCAGGTCGCGGGCACTCTGTTCGCTGATGGAACCGCCCGCTGCGGCGCCCAGCAACCGGTCGTGGGTGTTCACGGCATCGTCGCCGCCCGCCAGCGCGTACACGCGGGCCAGATCGACGATGGGCACCACACCGGTGTGCTTGAGGTCGATGGTGCCCTTGTGCTCACCGCTGCGGATGCTGGAGATGCCCTTGAACATGCCCAGCGGCGGTTGGTGCGTGAGCGCGTTGCCCACCATGAGGGCCAGAAAGATGCTGTTGCCCCTGGTGCGTTCGAGCACATCGCGACGCAGTCCGTCGAGCAACTGGTTGTTGCCGTGCACGGCGCGCAGGTCAAAGAACACACAGGTCAGCATCAACGATTTCGGATCGGGCTGACCGGTCCAGCGCGCAAAGTACTCGGCCCAGCGCCGGCGCGGTTGGCGCCAGGTGTCTGTCATGGCCATCATTTCACCGGGGCAGTAGACGTAACCGCAGGCGTCCAGCCCGTCGCAGACGAACTGGGCCAGGGACTTGAAGTAGGCGCCGTGTTGCGCTTCGTCGTAGCTGTCGTCCAGCACCATGCAGTTGTCCTGGTCGGACTTGGCGGTCTGCTCGCTGCGCGCCTGGGAACCGGCGGCCACCCACACGTAGTCCACCGGCGCCGGGCCGAAGCGGGCCTCGCCGAGTTGCAGCAGCCGGCTGGTGATGGCGTCGGTGATGGCGGTGATGATGTGGCCGGTGCTGTAGGCCGAAGCCTGGGCCGATGCCAGGCTCTGCTGCAGGCGCTTGATCTTGGTGCTGGCTTGCTGCAGGCCTTCGACGCTGCCTTGTTTGTAGATGTCACCCGCCAGGTACACGGCCGAGGTGCTGTGCTGCTCGGTCAGGTCGGTGGCGGTGATCATGCCGGCGATGCGCTGGCCGTCGAGCACAGGCACGTGGTGGATGTTGTGGCGGGCCATGAGCAGCAAGGCATCAAAGGCCGGGTTCTGCACGTCGATGGTCATGGGCGCGAGCGTGGCGATGTCCATGATCGAGCGTCCGGTGTCCATGCCGGCGGCAATGACCCGGTTGCGCAGGTCGCGGTCGGTGATCAGTCCAAAAAGGTGGTCCTGCTCCACGATCAGCACCGAGGACACGCGCTTTTCACTCATGATCTGCGCCGCCTCGCGGATGCTGGTTTGTGGGGGCAGGGTGATGGGTGCTCGCTTGATCAGCGCGCGCACCGGGGTGGTCATCAGGTTGAGCGCGGGGTCGGTCTCGGTGCCGGCGCTGGCCAGGGCGTTGCGTGGGAGGCGATTCCCCTGGGGCAGGAAATAGGCGAGGGCAGGGGCTTCCTGGCGCAAGGCACCCAGGGTGGCGTGGTCGAGTTGCGCGACGCGGCAGGCGCTCAGGGCGACCGCGGCGCAGGCCATCAGGTCAGCTCCCTGGTCCAGACCAAAGAACTCACCCGCCTGCAAGCTGAGCAGCGGTTGGTCATCGGCATCCTGCAGCTCCACGGCGCCGTCCATGAGCCAGTACAGATGGGCCGTGAATGACTCGCCATCGGCCAGGCGCACGCCGGCCTCGTACCCCTGAACCATCAAGGCTTTGGCCAACGAGACCTGGGCACTGGCGGGTAAGCGGCCGAACACCCGGTGGTCCCGGATGGCGGCGGTGAGGGATGGGGTTTTGCTGGCGGATGCGCTCATGTCCTGGACCTGTTGGAATGCTTGCCGGACATGCTACACCCCGAGCGCAGGGGGTATTGCGGGTATACCCTGTTGGCGTTTGACCTGTGTCAGACGCGATGTCGGTGCTTCTGTAAGAACTTGGTAAGCTCGAAATCCAGAATGGCGCCACCTTGTCCTGAGCCTTGCATGTTGATCCTCCTCTCTGCCGTCAAACTCGTCGCTGAAATCGCCCTGCTGGCGTTGTTCGGGCAATGGGTTTTGGGCTTGCTGGCGGGCCAGCGCCGTGCACAGAATTTCTTCTACCAGCTGCTGCAACAGATCACCCGACCGTTTGTTCAGCTGGCGGGATGGGTGACACCCCGGGTGGTGCTCGAACGCCATCGGCCACTGGTGGCTTTCCTGATCCTGGGTTTTGTCTGGCTCGCGGCCACCGCGGCCAAGATTGCCCATTGCCTTGAGATCGGAGTGCAGCTGTGTCGATGACCGCGCGCATGACCGTCACGCTGGAACGCGGTCGGGTCCGGCTGCTGCTGATGTGCGGACTGGAGCGGCAGGCGCTGGCGCGGGTCTTGCACCGCCTTGAGGCCCACCCCTTCGATGCGTTTTCACTTGCGACGGGCGCACACCTTCACGCCTGCCTGGGTGACCCAACAGCCGCGCAGCGCCTGCTGGAGCGGCTGGTCCGGCAGCACCCTGAGCGGGCGGACGGCTGGTTCAATCTGGGCTACGTGTGCGAATCGCTGGGCCTGCTGTCCGCGTCCGAGGCGGCGTTCCGCCGTGCGATCGCCATCGATCCCCGGCTGGACCGGGCGTGGTACGGCCTGTCGCTCAGCCTCATCGCCCAGCAGCGCCTGGATGAAGCCCTGCAGGCGCTGCGCAAGAACACCGAGCTGCAGCCCATGAGCCCTTATGGGTGGTACCAGATGGCCCGGGTGCAGGTGGATCGGCAGGCGCCCGATGAGGCCGAAAAAATCATTCACCACCTGCGTGGGTTCGAGCCGCGTGTGGCGGCCCAGCTGGAGCGCGAGACCGGTCTGGGGACCGCCCGGGCCTGACACCGGCGAAGAAACCAATGGATCACATGGAACCCACCGACAACCACCGCCGCTACTGGCGGAAAAACCTGAACATCACAGCCGTCCTGCTGGCGATCTGGTTTGTGGTGACTTTTGTGGTGAGCTACTTCGCCCGCGATCTGAACTTCAATTTCTTCGGCTGGCCCTTCAGCTTCTGGGTGGGCGCGCAGGGTGCCCTGGTGGTGTACTGCCTCATCATCGGGTTCTACGCCTGGTACATGAACCGGCTCGACATCCAGCACGGGGTGGATGAGGACGGGCCATAAACCATGACAGGTCGACCCGAATCCCGGCGCAGCGCCAGCGACATCGCCGCCAACAAGGCGTTCAGGCGGCAGCTCGACAAGGTGTACCTCTGGTACACCGGGGGTTTTGCCTTTTTTGTGGTCAGCCTGGCCGTGGCGGAGCAGATGGGTCTGCCGCGCGACTGGATCGGCTTCATCTTCCTGCTCGCCACGATCGGTCTCTACGCGGGCATCGGCATCATGAGCCGCACGACCGACGCCACCGAGTACTACGTCGCCGGCCGCCGGGTGCCCGCCGTCTACAACGGCATGGCCACCGGCGCGGACTGGATGTCGGCCGCGTCCTTCATCGGCATGGCCGGTACGCTGTACCTCACGGGCTACAGCGGCCTGGCGTTCATCATGGGCTGGACCGGCGGCTATTGCCTGGTGGCCCTGCTGCTGGCGCCTTATCTGCGCAAGTTCGGCCAGTTCACCATCCCGGATTTCCTCGGGGAGCGCTATGGCGGCAACCTGCCGCGCCTGCTCGGGATTGCTGCGGCCATCCTGTGTTCGTTCACCTATGTGGTGGCCCAGATATCGGGCGTGGGTCTGATCACCTCGCGCCTGACCGGTGTGGCGTTCGAGCTCGGGATCTTCCTCGGACTGGGCGGTATCCTGGTGTGCTCCTTCCTGGGCGGCATGCGTGCTGTGACCTGGACCCAGGTGGCGCAATACATCGTGCTGATCGTGGCCTACATGCTGCCGGTGGTGTGGCTGTCGGTCAAACAGACCGGGGTTCCGGTGCCCCAGGCCATCTACGGGTTTCAGCTGGAAAAGGTGACGGCCAAGGAAAAGCTGCTCGCGAACGACCCCAAAGAGCTGGCCGTGCGCGAGATCTACAAAGCCCGTTCGATTGAACTCGCCGCCAAGCTGGAAAACCCCGCGGCCGCCCTGGTGGCGGCCAAGGCGGCTGCTGAAGCGAAGCTCGCCGGATTGCGCTCGGCGAATGCGCCGTCGTCGCAGATATCGGCTGCCGAAAAAGCCTTGTCTGCCTTGCCGCGGGACGCCGTTTCGGCCCGGGTCACCTGGACCCGTGCCAAGGTCGAAGCCGACGCCAAATCGCTGCCGCTCAACGGCATGCCGGCGCACGCGGCCCAGTTTGCCGGGGATCCCGACGGGGACGCCGAGGCCCGGAAGACCTACGACGAATCGCGTCGCAACTTCCTGGCGCTGATCTTTTGTCTCATGGTGGGCACCGCAGCGCTG
>DATDTH010000375.1:0-2491 GCA_035290985.1 Pseudomonas sp.
GGCCAGGGGGATGCCTGCCAGCCAGCAACCGGCCACCAGCCAGAAATGGCCGGTGCCCGAGTTGCCGGAAGCGGGGGCAGAGTCGGGATAGAGGGTGGATTCCATGGACGCTGTACTCCTTCGAAGCAGGCTTTGTCGAAGCAATAGCAATATACTGGCCAGCCACTGGTCGGTGGGGCTGACGCCGCCCCGCGCAACTGGTTAAAGTTCCTCCCTACAAGCCTCTACACGCCGCTGCAGTGGTAGTTCGATGTTCAGCACCCGTCTGATCCGCCTGGATGACCAGGCCCACATTCACGCCCACGATCATCACCAACTGGTGTTGTCGCTGTCCGGTCGGGCCGAATTCGAGGTCAATGGCCGCGGCGGCGAAGTCTGCCGGATGCGGGCCTGCCTGGTGCCTGGGGATGCCGACCATGAGTTTGCCGGCATGGGCGACAACCGCATGCTGATCATCGACCTGGACGAGCAGGACAGCTCGGCCCAGGACCTGGAGCTGCTCGGTCATCTGTTCGACACACCGCGCTACCCGGCCCTGGACGCCGACTTCCAGAACCTGATGGCCTATGCCGGGGCGGAACTGGCCCGTTACGGCAGCGATCCGCTGCTGGCCCGGGCCCTGGGCGGCGTGCTGCTGCGCGCTCTGCACCTGCGCCTGTTCGACGAGGCCGCGCCGCGCGGGGTCGGCACCCTCGACCTGGGGCGGTTGGACAGCTATATCGGCGAACACCTGGCGCGGCGCATCCATGTGGCGGAACTGGCCCAGGTGGCCTGCCTGAGCCCGAGTCATTTCCATGCCCAGTTCAAGGACAGTGTCGGCTTCACGCCCCATCAATACCTGCTCAAGACCCGCCTGGATCATGCCGCGCGCCTGCTGCGCGAAAGCCCCCTGCCGCTGATTCGCATAGCCGAGGAGTGCGGCTTCTCCAGCCAGAGCGCGCTGACCACCGCCATGCGCCGCTACCTCGGCCTGACCCCCAAGCGCCTGCGCGGCGCCGACTAACCGCGCCAGTCCCAGCACTCGAATGGGCAAGCAGGGTGGCTTCGTGCCTGTTGTAAACCCTGATCTTCATCCTGTGGGTTGTGCCAGTATGGAGTCGCGCCAGCGCGGGCCTGCGACCCGGCGGCCTGCATTCGGGGAGCTTTTGCATGCACTTGGATATTCATTCGCTGTTCCGCGAGATCCCGGACAACGCTTACGTCAAACAACTGGTGACGGGCTTTCGCTGGCTGCGTTTCACCCCGGCGCTGGAGCGCGAATACCTCAGCCATATCGGCGAGACCCAGGTCACCCAGCACAAGATTGCCATGTTGTTGGCCCTGGCGATCTGGCTGCTGTTCGCGGCGGTGGATATCGAACGCTTCCATTTGCTGCAACGCTTTCCCGACTACTCCTTCAACCTCTGGCTGCTGTTGGCGGTGCGCTGGTCGATCATGCTGATCATCGTGGCCATAGCCGCGCTGCTGTTTGCCGGACGTCTGCTCAGCCAGGGGCCGAAGGTTGCCGCCGGGTTGCTGTTCGTGCTCGGGGCCGGCACCGCGCTGCTGATCATCCTGTATAAATTTGAAGAAGGACCGCAGGGGGACAGTGCCCTGCTGCTGGTGATAATCGCGGTCTTCTTTCCCCTCGGCCTGTCCTTCTACCAGAGCATCGGGGTGGCCCTGAGCATCTGCCTGGCGACCACGCTGATCGGGTTGCTGTTGCTCAGTGGCGATGCGGGAGACGAGTTCAATCGGCTGGCGGGCCTGCTTCTGCTGGCCGTGGTCATAGGCGCCGTGGGCGGCTATATGCGCGAATACGCCCAGCGCGAGCAGTTTCTCCTGCGCCACCTGTTGAGCTGGCAGGCCACTCGCGACCCGCTCACCGGCCTGCACAACAGGCGCAGCTTCAACCTGAATCTGGACCTTGCCCTGCGTCGGGCGCGGCGGGAGGGGCGTGCGCTGGCGCTGGTGATGATCGATGTCGATCACTTCAAGCTGTACAACGACCACTATGGCCACCAGGCCGGTGACCAGGCCCTGCAGCGCGTCGGCCAGGTGTTGATGGCGTTTGCCCGCCGCCCCATGGACCTGGCCGTGCGCCTGGGCGGTGAGGAGTTCGCGCTGCTGCTCTATGCCACCGACCAGGAACAGGTCCGTGAGCTGACCGGGCAACTGCAGGCGGCCCTGAGTGCCCTGGGGATTGCCCATGGTTTCTCGCCCACCGCGGCCCACCTGACAGCCAGCGTCGGCGCGCTGCTGGCGCGTCCGGACGAGACGGCCGACTCGCTCTACCAGCGTGCAGACGAGCTGCTGTACCAGGCCAAGCAAACCGGGCGCAACCGGGTGACCCTGGCCGACGCCGCCATCTAGTGGCCTGTGTGGCTAGTTCGCTTAGTCAATTTCGGCGGTCCGGCGGTCCGGCGTCCGAGGCTCCGATACGGCGTTGCCGCTCCTCGCCATAGCGGGCTATGACTCGTCGCGGCGCCTTGTCTCGAAACCTCAGCCACTC
>DATDTH010000376.1:0-7255 GCA_035290985.1 Pseudomonas sp.
GCCGCCCCCGGCCGACGAGGAACCGGTGGACGACGAGTTGCTGGAAGTCTTTATCGAGGAAGTCGGCGAAGTCCTGGAGACCATAGGCGAATACCTGCCCCGGTGGCAGCGCAATACCGAGGACAAGGCCGCACTGATCGAGGTCCGCCGTGCCTTCCACACCCTCAAGGGCAGTGGTCGCATGGTCCGTGCCCTGATCATCGGCGAGCTGGGCTGGTCCATCGAGAACCTGCTCAACCGCGTGCTGGATCGCAGCATCCAGCCGAGCGAGCCGGTGCAGCAGGTCATACGCGATGTGGTGGCGCTGATGCCGGCCCTGGTCGACGAGTTCGCCGCCAAGGCCCAGCGTCAGCGCGACGACGTGGATTTCCTGGCCGCCACGGCCCATGCCCTGGCCAAGGGACTGAGACTCCCAAAACATGACGCCCCGGCTCTAGAGCAGGCAGCTGCGCCTGTGGGCGAGACCCTGGCTGCCCTGGCCGCGGAAGACAGCGAGGAAACCCTCGATGGCGAGCCCCTCGATGGCGAGCCCCTCGACCCGCAGTTGCTGGAGATTTTCCGCAACGAGGCGGAAACGCACCTGGATACCCTGGTCGGCTTTCTCGCCGACTGTGCCCAGGAGCTGCCGCAACCGGTCACCGATGACCTGCAGCGCGCCCTGCATACGCTCAAGGGCAGCGCCTATATGGCCGGCATTCTGCCGGTCGCGGAAATCGCCGCGCCCCTGGAAAAACTGGCCAAGGAGTTCAAGGCCAACCTGATTGCCATGGACCTGGGCGATGCCGAGTTGCTGCACCGCGCCGAACAGCTGTTCCGCCTAGGCCTGGAACAACTGGAAACCCGGCCCCTGGCGCCGATTCCCGGCGCCGCCGAGCTGCTCGAAGCCGTGCAGGCGCGGCACCTCGAACGGCTCGAGGCCGCCAATGTGGCGCGCCAGGGTGACAGCGGGGACAACCGCGATCCGCAGTTGATCGGGATCTTCCTCGCCGAAGGCATGGACATCCTGCTGGACGCCGAAGACCTGCTCAAATGCTGGCGTGAACACCCGTCCGAGCGCCAGGAGCTCAGCGCCCTGCTGGATGAGCTGAACACCCTCGGCCGTGGCGCCGAGATGGCCGAATTGCCGCAGATCGACGGCCTCTGCCAGGCCCTGCTGGCGCTCTACGGCGCCGTGCAGGAAGGCCGGCTGGCGGTCAGCGAACGTTTCTTCGACGAGGCGGAAAGCGCCCACGAAGCCCTGATCAGCATGATGGACCAGGTGGCCGCCGGCTTGCAGGTAACCCCGCAGCCGGAGCAGGTTGCCGCGCTGCATGCCTTGCTGGCGCAGGCCTTCAATCCCTCGACCCTGGCCTTGCTGGAACCGGACACCTATCCCGGCCTGCAGGTCGTTGAACTGGACGAGGTGGCGGCCGCCATCGAGCTGGCCGATCCGGTGCAGGATGCCGGCGTGCCGGCGCTCGACCCGGTCGAGCCGCTGACCGAACTCGGGGCGGGAGTCCAGGAGGCGCCGGTCTGGCCGGATGAGCCCGTGGCAGAGCCCCCGGTCGTGGCCCATGACAGCCTGGACGAGGAGATGGTCGCTATCTTCCTGGAAGAGGCGGTGGATATCCTCGACAGCGCCGGCCAGGCCCTGGAGCGCTGGCTGGGCGAACCGGACAATAACCGCGCCCTGCTGTCCCTGCAGCGCGATCTGCACACCCTCAAGGGGGGCGCGCGGATGGCCGAGATCAAACCCATAGGCGATCTGGCCCACGAGCTGGAGTCGCTTTACGAAGGCCTGGTGGATCGCCGCTACAGCTACTCGCCGGCGCTCGGTGGCTTGCTGCACCGCAGCCATGACCAACTGGCCGTGCTGCTCGATCAATTGCAGGCCAAGCGGCCCATGGTCGAGCCCGGCGAGCTGATCGAGGCCATCCTGGCGTTCCGTCATGGCGGCGTGCTGAGTCAGCCGGATGCGGCGCCGCAGGCGCAGGTCGACGTCCAGGCACCCGAGTTGGAATCGCTGCCGAGTCTGGACAGCGCGGGCACTGGCGACTCGGCCAGTTCGGCCGACGACGAAATAGACGCTTTCTTCCTGTCCATGGAATCGGACAACATGCTGCCGGACCACGAGTTGATTCGGGCCGAAGCGCCCACAGAACCCACGGCCTTGGCGGCCGAACTCGATCTGGTCGAGTGGGACGAGACGCCCCTGGTCGACGCACCAGGGAACGACCCGGCGCTGGCTGAAGAGACCCTGGAAGTAGCCTCGGAGGCGCTTCCCGCTCACTGGGACGAGACGCTGCCGAGCGACGCCGTCGCGCTCGATCAGCCTGCACCGCTGCCGGAACTGGTGCAGTGGGACGAGCCCGCGCAAATCGACGAACCCGTCGAGCAGGCAACACCCGAGTCGGAACCTGAACCTGAACCTGAACCTGAACCTGAACCTGAACCGGATCCTGAGCCTGAGCCAGAACCGGATCCTGAGCCGGACGACGCGCCCTTGCCAGAGCCGGAGCCGACCCCCGCGCCGGATGCCATAGCCCAGGCGCCGAGCCAGGCCCCGGTTCCGGTGCAGTCCAGCCCGAATGCGTTCGACGATGACCGTGATCCGGAACTGGTGGAAATCTTCCTCGAGGAAGGTTTCGATATCATCGACAGTTCTTCCGCCGCCCTGCAGCGCTGGATGGAGGACACCCACAACACCCTCGAGGTCGAGTCCCTGCAGCGCGACCTGCACACCCTCAAGGGTGGCGCGCGGATGGCGGAAATCCGCGAGATCGGCGATCTGGCCCACGAACTGGAATTCCTCTACGAAGGCCTGGGCGATGGACGCTTGCGCGCCAGCCCGGTCCTGTTCGACCTGTTGCAGACCTGTCATGACCGGCTGGCCCAGATGCTCGAGGCGGTCCGCGACAAGGCGGGCGTGCCCAGTGGCGATGGGCTGATCGAGACCATCCGACGCTTTCGGGCCAACCCCGACGAGCAATTGAGCATGCCCGCCAGCGTGGCGCTCAAGGCCGCGGCCCGGCCGCAGCAGCAGGATCCGGACGCCGAAGAAGACATCCTGGAAATCTTTCTCGAGGAAGGCGACGACCTGCTCGAGGCCATGGAAACCGCGATCGGTCGCTGGGAAGGCCATCGTGACGACACCCTGGCCCTCGATGAGATGCTGCGCATCCTGCACACCCTCAAGGGCGGTGCCCGGCTGGCCGGGCAGAAACGCCTGGGCGACCTTAGCCACGAGCTGGAACAGCACCTGGTCGAGGCGCAGCAGCGAGGCGCGCCCTGGCCGGAAAGCCTGTACCTGGACGTACAGTCGGCGTTCGAGGGCCTGCAGGGCGAACTCGATCAGCTGCGTGCGCGTTTGAACGAGAGCCCGGCGGTCGTAAGCGTCGATCTGGCTCCGGCCGTCGAACCGCGCGCCGAGCTGGCACCCGAGCCCCAGGCCCCGGTGTCCACTCTACTGGTCAACCCCATAGTGGCGGCTAGCAGCGTGCCGGCCGAAGCCCTGATCGCCAAGGTCTTGCCCTTCGTCCGGCGCGCCGAGGAGGCCGCCGTCGAAGCCGCCTCGCGGCGTGCGCCCCAGGAGCTGGTCAAGGTTCCGGCGGAACTGCTCGAAGGCCTGGTCAACCTGGCCGGCGAGACCTCGATCTTCCGCGGTCGGGTCGAGCAGCAGGTCAGCGACTTCGGCTTCACCCTGGGTGAGATGGAAGCCACCATCGACCGGGTGCGCGACCAGTTGCGCCGCCTGGACATCGAGACCCAGTCGCAGATCCTCAGTCGCTATCAGGCCGAGGCCGAACGTGCCGGCTACGAAGACTTCGACCCCCTGGAGATGGACCGTCACTCGCAGCTGCAGCAGCTGTCCCGTGCGCTGTTCGAGTCCGCCTCCGACTTGCTGGACCTGAAGGAAACCCTGACCGCGCGCAACCGCGACGCGGAAACCCTGCTGCTGCAACAGGCGCGGGTCAATACCGAACTGCAGGAAGGCCTGATGCGCACGCGCATGGTGCCTTTCGATCGCCTGGTGCCGCGGCTGCGGCGGATCGTCCGCCAGGTGGCCGGCGAGCTGGGCAAGCAGGTCGAATTCATAGTCGGCAATGCCGATGGCGAGATGGACCGCACGGTGCTCGAGCGCATAGTCGCGCCCCTGGAGCACATGCTGCGCAATGCCGTCGACCACGGCATCGAGCGTGGCGACGTGCGGCGTGCCGCCGGCAAGCCGGAGCAGGGCAGCATTCGCCTGGACATCGGCCGCGAGGGTGGCGATATCGTCCTGACCCTGGCCGACGACGGTGGCGGCATTCGCCTGGAGGCGGTGCGGCGCAAGGCCATCGAGCGCGGCATGCTGGACGAGGACTCGGACCTGAGCGATCACGAGATCCTCCAGTTCATCCTCGAGGCCGGTTTCTCCACGGCGGAAAAAGTCACGCAGATTTCCGGGCGTGGCGTCGGCATGGACGTGGTCCACTCCGAGGTCAAACAGCTCGGTGGCTCCATGAGCATCGAGTCGACGCCGGGCCTGGGCACCAGCTTCCGTATCCGCCTGCCCTTCACCGTATCGGTCAACCGTGCGCTGATGGTGCTCTCCGGCGAGGACCTGTACGCCATCCCGCTCAACACCATCGAAGGCATCGTACGGGTCTCGCCCTACGAGCTGGAGGCGCTCTACGAGCAGAACGCAGCCGGGGAAACCCCGCGCTTCGAATACGCCGGCCAGGCCTACGAGCTGCGTTACCTGGGCGACCTGCTGAGCAACGGGCAACAGCCCAAGCTGGTCGGCCAGAGCCTGCCGTTGCCGGTGATCCTGGTACGCTCCACCGAACACGCCGTGGCGGTGCAGGTGGACAGCCTGGCGGGCTCCCGGGAGATCGTGGTGAAGAGCCTCGGTCCGCAGTTCGCCGGGGTCCATGGCGTGTCCGGGGCGACCATACTCGGCGATGGCCGGGTGGTGATCATCCTCGACCTGCTGGCGACCATCCGGGTCCTGCATGCGCACCTGCTGACGCAGATGCAGCCGCTGCTGCCCACCCGGGCGGAAATCGCCGCGGAAGCCGAGGCGGAACGGCCGACCCTGGTCATGGTGGTGGACGACTCGGTCACCGTGCGCAAGGTCACCACCCGTCTGCTCGAACGCAACGGGATGAACGTGCTGACGGCCAAGGATGGGGTCGACGCGATCTCCCAACTGCAGGAGCACAAGCCGGACATCATGCTGCTGGACATCGAAATGCCGCGCATGGACGGTTTCGAAGTGGCCACCCTGGTGCGCCACGACGAGCGCCTGAAAGACCTGCCGATCATCATGATCACCTCGCGGACCGGCGAGAAGCACCGCGACCGGGCGATGAACATCGGGGTCAACGAGTACCTGGGCAAGCCGTATCAGGAATCCCTGCTGCTTGAAAGCATCGCGCGGTTGGTGGTGCGCCACCAGGACAAACGGACATGACGGAAAAGAACGCGGCACGGATTGCTGTAATCGCCGACACCTCGCTGCAGCGCCATGTGCTGCAGCAGGCGCTGGCCGCCAATGGTTACCAGGTGGTACTCAACAGCGACCCGGCGCGCCTCGACGAGGAAACCCTGGCCAATTGTGAGACCGACCTGTGGCTGGTGGACCTGGCGCAGACGGACGACTCGCCGCTGATCGACCGCCTGCTCGAGCGGGTTTCGGTGCCGGTGCTGTTCGGCGAGGGCCATGCGCCGGAGCGTCATTCGGAAAACTACCCGCGCTGGGAGCGGCGCCTGTTCGGCAAGCTCAAGCGCCTGGTGGGCGACCCCTCCCAGGGTGTCGGCCTGAGCCTGGAAGCGTTGCTGGTCGAGGCCCAGCGCCCGTCGCGCCTGGACTTGCCCGCCGGCCTGGCCGGCACACCGCTGGTGGCGGGCGAACCCGCCCGCCAGGTCTGGTTGCTGGCGGCCTCCCTGGGCGGCCCGGCGGCGGTCAAGGCTTTTCTCGATGCCTTGCCCGGCGGTCTGCCGGTGGGTTTCGTTTATGCCCAGCATATCGATGCCAGCTTCGAGGCCTCGTTGCCCCAGGCGGTCGGCCGACACAGCCAGTGGCACGTCAACCCGGCCCGCCATGGCGATCCGATTCGCTGTGGCGAAGTGGTGGTCGCGCCGATCAGCCATGAGCTGGGTTTCGCCGACGACGGCGCCATGCAGGTCGCGGCGAACGGTTGGCCGGAGCCCTACAGCCCCTCGATCGACCAGATGATGCTCAACCTGGCGCAGCACTTCGGCGCCCAGTGCGGAGTGATGGCCTTCAGCGGCATGGGCAGCGACGGCAGCGCCGCCGCGGCTTATGTGCGGCGCCAGGGTGGCGAGATCTGGACCCAGCGCGCCGACAGCTGCGCCTGTCCGAGTATGCCGGACAACCTGCGCGAAGGCGGTTACAGCGCCTTCAGCGGCGATCCGCGGGAGCTGGCGGCGAACCTGGTCAGTCACCTCGATGCGCAGTGCGCGGACAAACAGTCGACCAGCGGCTAACGAACCCCATTTTGCCTTGCCTGAATTTGCCGGCTGATGCCGGGCATTCAGGTTATCGACCCCGTTGCAGGACATTCCGATGAGCCAAGCCCCAGCCATTGCCAATAGCGTGACCAGCCTGACCGGCTTGTTGGTGCCGTTGGCCGATCGCACCCTGCTGCTGCCGAACGTGGTGGTGGCCGAGTTGATTCCCTACCGTGCCCCGCAGGTCACCCCCGGCATGCCTGCCTGGTTTCTCGGCCAGGTGGCCTGGCGTGACCTGCGCCTGCCGCTGTTGTCCTTCGAGGCCGCTTCCGGCGCGCAGGCCGTGGGTGCCGGCATGGGCGCGCGGGTGGCGGTGCTCAACGCCGCCGGTGGGCGCTCCCATGTGAAATTTATCGCCCTGCTGGTGCAGGGCATTCCGCGCTCGATCAAGTTCGGCAGCGCCCTGGCGCGGGCCGACGCGCCCCTGGCGGCCCTGGAACTGGAGGCGGTGAGCCTGGGCGGCGAAGTGCTGAAGGTCCCCGACCTGCCGGGCCTGGAGCAACTGCTGGCCGATGCTGGGTTGATTTAGGGCAGCGGCAAGCGGCAAGCCATAAGCGGCAAGCCCGTAGGGTGCGCCGGGCGTCGCTACGCTCAGCGCACCGTCGGAGCATCGCCGCCATAGCGACTTAAGCGCGGCGTCATGTCGTAGGCTGGCGTAGAGCCGTCGCTTGGCGAAACCCAGCTCCGTAGGGCGGGTGAAACCCGCGAATCCGAGGCTTGTTGTCTGCAGGCGCGCTCCCGGATTGCATCCGAACGCGGC
>DATDTH010000377.1:0-14972 GCA_035290985.1 Pseudomonas sp.
GAGCCACGAACGCCTGGCCGAGCGGATGAACAGCGTGCGCCACCTGGCCGTGGCCCGCGACGGCACCCTGGTCAGCGGCCAGCAGTACATGGGCGATCCCGACGAGCCGGCCGCATTGTTGGCGATCAAGCGCCCGGGGCAGGCCTTCCAGCCCTTTCCCATCGCCGAAGCGCAGCGCCAGGTGCTCAACCAGTACTGCGCCAGCCTGGCGATACACAGCGAGTTGCGCCTGCTGGCGCTGACCGCGCCACGGGGCAATCGCCTGCTCATCTGGGACCTGGACAGCGCGGCGCTGCGCCTGGATGCCCACCTGCCCGATTGCGCGGGAGTCGCGGCCATCGCCGAAGGCTTCGTGGTCAGCGCCGGGATAGGCCGCTGCCGTCGCTACGACTGCCGCCGCGCGGCCATAGTCGGGCAACCGCTACAGCTGCCGGCCGGGCTCTGGGACAATCACCTGCGCATGACCTGAACCCAGGCCTGGAGACTCAAGAACGGGCACACCAGGCCGACCTATACTCAACATGCTTCGCGCGTTCCAGGCCTCAGGTCCGGCTGATTGTGCTGCCGCCCCAGCGCAACCTTCCGGAAATCCGCCCCACAAGGAAGTCATAGACGCCTCGTCCTCGTGACGCGCCGGAGTGCTGTCTTCGATCATCCAACACGAGGCGTTTCCCATGTTCCTACTCAACTCATTGCGCGCCCAGATCCTTGCGCTTCTGGGCGGCAGTCTGGCGCTGATCCTGGTGATCGCCCTGGCCTGCTTTCACTTTCTCTCCGGCGGCATCCAGGCCTACCGCGGCCTGATCGAGGGGCCGCTGGAGGAATCGCTGCTGGTGGACCAGGCCAACCTGGAGTTCAAGGTTCAGGTCCAGGAATGGAAGAACCTGCTGTTGCGCGGCCAGGATCCGGCCAGCCAGGACAAGTACTGGGCTCAGTTCGAGGCCCAGGAGCGCAAGGTGCAGGACATTCTCGAACAGTTGGCCCGGCTCTCCGCGACCGAGGCCGGCCTGCACGACCAGGTCGAGCGACTGCGCAGCGAACATCAGGCCCTGGGTTTGAATTACCGCAAGGGCCGTGACGCCTTTATCGCGGCCGGGGCCGAGGCCAAGGCCGGCGATGCCGCGGTCAAGGGCATCGACCGCGCCGCCAGCGAACAGATGAGCGCGCTGGTCGAGCAGTTGCGTCAAAGCAGCCTCGAGCAGGCGCAGTCGATTCGCGTCGAGGCCGACCGCACCCTGCTCTATGGCAGCCTGACCCTGCTCGCCTCCGGCATCCTGGTCGGGCTCTTCAGCCTGTGGCTGGTCAACCGCAACCTGATCGGGCCGATTCGCAATCTGATCGAGCATATCGCCCAACTGAGCCGGGGCAATTTCGGCCAGGTGCTGGACACCAGCCGCCGCGATGAACTGGGCCGCCTGGCCGAGGCGGCAAATACCCTGCGGGCCTTTCTGGCCGACACCTTCAGCCGCCTGCAGCGCAGCACCACCGACCTGGACAGCGCCAGCGGCGAACTGAATGCCATCGCCAGCCTGATGGCCCAGGGCACCCAGGAGCAATTCTCGCGCACCGACCAGGTCGCCACCGCCATGCATGAGATGTCCGCCACCGCCCAGGAAGTCGCCCGGCATGCCGCCGAGGCGGCGGAAGCCGCCAATGAGGCCGATCGCTCGGCCAAGCAAGGCGATCGGGTGATGCAGGCGACCATCGACACCATCACCGCCATGCGCGGTGAAATTTCCAATACCGCCGAGGTCATCCGGCGCCTGGAGAGCGACAGCGGACGGATCGGCAAGGTGCTGGAGGTGATACGCGGCATTGCCGAGCAGACCAACCTGCTGGCGCTGAACGCGGCCATCGAGGCGGCCCGCGCCGGGGATGCCGGCCGCGGCTTCGCCGTGGTCGCCGACGAGGTCCGCACCCTGGCCCAGCGCACCGCGCAATCGACGGCGGAGATCCACCAGATCATCGACACCGTGCAGACCGGCGCGATCAATGCAGTGCAGGCGATCGAGACCGGCCAGCAGCGCAGCGAACAGGGGGTCGAGCAGGTCACCCTGGCCGGCCAGATGCTGCAGCGCATCACCCACGCGGTGGAGGCCATTCGCGACATGAACCGGCAGATCGCCACGGCTGCCGAGGAGCAGACCGCGGTGGCCGAGGACATCTCGCGCAACCTCACCGAGATCACCGCGATCGCCACCACCAACCAGGAGAACGTGCAGCGCACCCAGGCCGCCAGCCAGGACCTGAAGGGGCTGTCCGGCCAGCTTAACGAGGTGACCCTGCGCCTTAGCGCCTAGGGAAAGTGCTCTCCGCATGTGGCAGACGCCTCACTCGGCATACCCGCGAAGGCGGGTATCCAGAGGCGCTCGATCAACCTGGGGCGCCGCTGCCCCCGGATTTCGCCATGGCTTATCCGAGTTACAAAACCTGTCGCTTCCCGGCGACACCCCAGCTAAAACCAGAAGCGACAGGCGATTCGTTCCAAACAACGGAACGCTTTGTTGCCGATATCGCTAATCGCAATCTTTTGCAACCAGGCTCTTTTTGACTGACCCGTCAACTGGCACTATTGTGCCTTCCTCGCCTATTCCCAGGCCCATCGCTTTGCCAAGGAACCGGAATATGTTGCTGCGTCGCATGCTGCTCATGCTCGGGGCGGTCGCCCTGGTGGTACTCGCCCTCGCCGCCTACAAAGGTTATTCAATCTACCAACAGGTGCAAATGTTCTCGGCGCCGCAGCCGGCCATCAATGTCGCCGCCGTGCGCGCAGAGGAACGCCCCTGGCAAAGCCGCCTGCCGGCCATAGGCACGCTCAAGGCGTTCCAGGGTGTCGACTTGAGCGCCGAAGTCGAAGGCACCGTCCAGCAGGTGCTCTTCCAGTCTGGCGAACAGGTCCACCTCGGGCAGCCACTGTTGCAACTGGACAGCCAGGTGGAACAGGCCATCCTCGCCACCGCCCTGGCCATACGCAACCTGGCCCAGCTGGAATACCAGCGCGGCAAGAATCTGGCCGCCAGACAGGCCATCTCCAAGAGCGAATTCGACCGCCTGAATGCCGAGCTGCTCAAGTCCGAGGCCAGCGTCGCCCAACTGCAGGCCAGCCTGAACAAGAAACGTATCCTCGCGCCCTTCGCCGGTACCATCGGCATCCGCCAGGTGGACACCGGCGACTACCTGAGCCCGGGCAACTCCATTGCCACCCTCCAGGACCTGTCCAAGCTGTTCGTCGACTTCTTCCTGCCGGAACAGGCCGTGCCGCAACTGGCCCTCGGCCAACGCGTGCGAATCGAGGTGGTGGCCTACCCGAACGAAGTGTTCGAAGGCGAGATCAACGCGATCAACCCCAAGGTGGAAAACACCACCCGCAACCTGCAGGTGCGCGCCAAGCTGGCCAATCCCCAGGGCAAGCTGTTACCCGGCATGTTCGCCAACCTGCAGGTGCTGCTGCCGGATGAACGCCTGCGCGTGGTGGTACCGGAAACCACCCTGACCTACACCCTCTACGGCAATTCGGTCTATGTCATAGCCGAGAAGAAGGCCGAGGACGGCCAGCCGCTGAAGGACGCCAAGGGCCAACCGCAACTGGTCGCCGAACGCCGCTTCGTCGAGACCGGCGAGCACCGCGACGGCCTGGTGGTAATTCTCAAGGGCTTGAAGAACGGCGAACAGGTGGTGTCGGCCGGCCAACTCAAACTGGACAGCGGTGCCCATGTCGCTCTGGTCGACGACCAGGCCCAGGCCGCCGAACCGAACAGCCCGACCCGCGCCGATTGATCCGCCGCTGGCGAAAGGAATTCCCGACATGGCTTTTACCGATCCTTTTATCCGTCGGCCCGTACTGGCCACGGTCGTCAGCCTGCTGATCATCCTCCTGGGCCTCCAGGCCTTCAGCAAACTGACCATCCGCCAGTATCCGCAGATGGAAAACGCCCTGATCACGGTCACCACCGCCTACCCCGGCGCCAACGCCGAGACTATCCAGGGCTATATCACCCAGCCGCTGCAGCAGAGCCTGGCCAGCGCCGAGGGCATCGACTACATGACCTCGGTCAGCCGGCAAAACGTGTCGATCGTCTCGATCTACGCGCGCATCGGCGCGGACAGCGATCGGCTGTTCACCGAACTGCTGGCCAAGGCCAACGAGGTGAAGAACCAGCTGCCCCAGGACGCCGAAGACCCGGTACTGAGCAAGGAGGCGGCCGATGCCTCGGCGCTGATGTACGTCAGCTTCTACAGCGAGGAGTTGAGCAACCCGCAGATCACCGACTACCTGTCCCGGGTGATCCAGCCCAAGCTGGCGACGCTGCCAGGCATGGCCGAAGCGGAGATACTCGGCAACCAGGTGTTCGCCATGCGCCTGTGGCTCGACCCGGTCAAGCTGGCCGCCTACGGCATAGGCGCCAACGAGGTCAACGATGCGGTGCGCCAGTACAACTTCCTCTCCGCCGCCGGCGAGGTGAAGGGCCAGTACGTGGTCACCAGCATCAATGCCGCCACCGACCTCAAGTCCGCCGAGGCCTTCGCCGCCATCCCGATCAAGACGATCGGCGACAGCCGCGTGCTGATCGGCGATGTGGCGCGGGTGGAAATGGGTGCGGAGAACTACGACTCGATCAGTTCCTTCGACGGCACGCCCTCGGTCTATATCGCGATCAAAGGCACGCCCAGCTCCAACCCTCTGGATGTGATCAAGGAGGTGCGCAAGATCCTGCCGCAACTCGAGGCCCAGTTGCCGCCGAACCTCAAGGTCTCCATCGCCTATGACGCCACCCTGTTTATCCAGGCGTCCATCGACGAGGTGGTCAAGACCCTGTTTGAGGCCGTGCTGATCGTCATAGTGGTGGTGTTCCTCTTCCTCGGCGCGTTCCGCTCGGTACTGATCCCGGTCATCACCATTCCGCTGTCGATGATCGGCGTGCTGTTCTTCATGCAACTGATGGGTTACTCGATCAACCTGCTGACCTTGTTGGCCATGGTCCTGGCCATCGGCCTGGTGGTGGACGACGCCATCGTAGTGGTGGAGAACATCCACCGGCATATCGAGGAGGGCAAGACCCCGTTCGACGCAGCCATCGAGGGCGCACGGGAGATCGCCGTGCCCGTGGTCTCCATGACCATCACCCTGGCCGCGGTCTATGCCCCCATCGGCTTTCTCGAGGGTCTGACCGGCGCCCTGTTCAAGGAATTCGCCCTGACCCTGGCCGGCGCGGTGATCATCTCCGGCATAGTCGCCCTGACCCTATCACCGATGATGTGCGCCCTGCTGCTGCGCCACGAGGAAAACCCCTCGGGCCTGGCCCACCGGCTCGACCAGCTCTTCGAAGGACTCAAGCAACGCTACCAACGCGCCCTGCACGGTACCCTGGACACCCGTCCGGTGGTGCTGGTGTTCGCCCTGATCGTACTGTGCCTGATCCCAGTGCTGCTCAAGTTCACCAAGAGCGAACTGGCGCCGGATGAAGACCAGGGCATCGTCTTCCTGATGGCCAGCGCGCCGCAGCCGACCAACTTGAACTACCTGAACGCCTACACCGAGCAGTTCGTGGAAATCTTCAAGGAGTTCCCCGAGTACTACTCCTCGTTCCAGATCAACGGCTTCAATGGTGTGCAGTCGGGCATCGGCGGCTTCCTGCTGAAACCCTGGAGCGAACGCGAACGCACCCAGATGGAGATCCTGCCCGAGGTCCAGGGGCGCCTGGCGCAAATCCCCGGGCTGCAGATCTTCGGCTTCAACCTGCCGTCCCTGCCGGGCACCGGCGAAGGCCTGCCGTTCCAGTTCGTGATCAACACCCCGAACGACTACGAGTCGCTGCTGCAATTGACCGAACGGGTCAAGAAGCGCGCCGAGGCCTCGGGTAAGTTCGCCTTCCTCGATGTCGACCTGGCCTTCGACAAGCCGGAAGTAGTGGTGGATATCGACCGGGAAAAAGCCGCGCAGATGGGGGTATCCATGCAGGACCTGGGTACCACCCTGGCCACCCTGCTGGGCGAAGGCGAGATCAACCGCTTCACCATAGACGGGCGCAGCTACAAGGTGATCGCCCAGGTCGAGCGCACCTACCGCGACAACCCGGACTGGCTGGCCAGTTACCAAGTGAAGAACGACCGCGGTGAAATGCTGCCACTCTCGACCCTGATCAAGGTCAGCGACCGCGCCCGACCGACCCAGCTGAACCAGTTCCAGCAACTCAACTCGGCGATCATCCAGGGCGTTCCCATCGTCAGCATGGGCGAGGCCATCGAGGCGGTACGGCAAATCGCCGAAGAAGAAGCGCCCCAGGGCTTCGCCTTCGACTACGCTGGCGCCTCACGCCAGTACGTCCAGGAGGGCAGCGCCCTGTATGTCACCTTCGGCCTGGCCCTGGCGCTGATCTTCCTGGTGTTGGCGGCGCAGTTCGAGAGCTTCCGCGACCCCCTGGTGATACTGGTGACCGTGCCGTTGTCGATTTGTGGTGCCCTGCTGCCGCTGTTCCTGGGCTTCTCCAGCCTGAACATCTACACCCAGGTGGGCCTGGTGACCCTGATCGGGCTGATCACCAAGCACGGCATCCTGATCGTCGAGTTCGCCAACCAGTTGCGCCGAGACAAGGGGCTGTCGGCCCGCGAGGCGGTGGAGCAGGCCGCGTCTATCCGCCTGCGCCCAGTGCTGATGACCACGGCCGCCATGGTCTTCGGCATGGTGCCCTTGATCCTGGCCACCGGCGCCGGGGCGGTCAGTCGCTTCGACATCGGCCTGGTGATCGCCACCGGGATGTCCATCGGCACCCTGTTCACCCTGTTCGTCCTGCCGTGCGTCTACAGCCTGCTGGCCAAGCCGGATGCCAAGCCGACGACGCTGCCCGGAGCCACGCCCAGCATCGCCTGAAATGCAAAAGCCCCGCATCGGCGGGGCTTTTCATGATGAGGTTGTTCATTAAAATGGGCTAAACGCGCACGACTCGACGCCTTCAACTTCGAGGGCCTAGCCCCTGGGACAGGCCAAACAGAAACAACAGTAAATCCTGATCGGGCCGCACCTGCACCTGGGCCCGCGCTTTCGGCGGCAGGGGGCAATGACCGTCCCGCGCACTCAGCACCTCGGGACCGGGCTCCTGCCATGCCGCGGCGGCCAGAGACGCCACCCCGAGAGCCGCAACGAGGAACAAACCTCGTGCAATCTCTAGCTTCATAGTTATAACCCCTTGATAGCGCTGCCATACGCCGTCTGGTAACCGTAGACCACTGCTTGCCATTGCAGCTCGCTCCACGACGAACGGCGCTTCAACTGCCGCAGATCATGACGCGAAGCCTGCTTCCCGGTGAAGCGTCGCCGACTCTTCTCCAAATCGAGCAAGGCCACCTCGATCTGATCGCCCTGTAACCGCACAAAGACGTGTTTCAGGTACAGGCAACCATGCTGCCAGCAGCCACGATTGAGACGCCCCAGGGTCGCCCCCACCTGCTGCAGAATCCGCAGGTGCAACGCCTCGCCCCAGTTAGACTGCTCGTTCTCCGCGTAAAGTTCCGCCAGGCAGCGGTAATCTTTCAGCTCTTCGGTCACCAGCAGGGCCTCCCAGGCACCGGCCTTGCGGCGGCAGGCGGCGAACACCAGGCGCGGCACACCCACGCCGAGCTTGACGCAGGCCAACAGGGCATCGCGCTCGCGCATGGCCGTGGGGTAGCCGAAGGGGTGCAGCAGGCTACGGTAGATATGATCGGTCTGGCGTTTGGCATACAGCAGGCCGCCACCGGCCGCCGGCAGGCGCTGCACGCCACTTTCGCCCCCGCGCCGGATATTCGGCTCCTCGACCCAGTCTCCGTGACTTTGCCACCAGTATTCAAATTGATCGGTTCCAGCCAACTCTTGAGTCGAATACGCCGTCACCCTTATCCCCTTAGATTTTTCGCAATAGGTACACGCGCCACATGGCGTACAGCGGTAAAAAATCCAGGCGCTCCTGGATGCGAAACCCGGCCTGGCGAAACTCCGCCTCGGCAGTCACCGCCGGTAACACGAAACGGTTCTGGTAACCCTTCTGCCCAGATTCGGCCTGGCGCCGCCGCTCCAGGCGCCGACGCTTCCAAGCCTTGTAATTGCCGTCGACCCAGAGCGACAGGATCAGGCTGTCACGGCTGACCCGCCGGCATTCACGCAACATCTGCAGGCGGTGCTCGGCCTCGCCGAGATGATGCAACAGGCGCATACAGAACACGGTATCGACCGCATCGTCCGGCAAGTCGATGGCAAAGGCAGACGTCTGCAAGGGCCGTACCCGTTTTACCACTTCGGCGGGCTGAGCGGCACAGGCCAGGTCCAACATATCCGCCGAATTGTCCGCGCCGAGGATAACCCGCTCGGCCTTTTCCGCCAGCATGGGCCAGAAACGCCCGGCGCCACAGGGCAGGTCCAGGACCGAGGCGGGGTCACCGGCCAGGGCCAGGGCCCGGCGCGCCAGTTGTTCATCGCGCCAATGGGACAAGCGCCGCGCCAGGCCATCCCGGTGTTTATGCAGGTAGGCCTGGGCATGCTGCCGATCGTATTTGCGGGAAAACTCGAGTTCGATGGTCCCTTTCATCTGCGTCCCTCCTGGACAATGACCCCCGGGTCTATCTCGCCGTCCGTCAAAAACGGCTCAAGCCCGGGTGAAGCGTTTGATAATCCTACCGCCTGGTAGGACCTCGCGGCGGGCACACAAGTTCTCGCGCCGGCGGGCCTGGAAAAACCCGGTTCATTCCAGCTCGACCTGGAAACGGCAGCCACTCGGTTCCACCGCAACCAGGCTGATCGTCCAGCCCTGGCTTTCACAGATTCGCAGCACCAGCGACAGGCCCAAGCCCAGGCCGTCGCCGCGCTGCTCACCGCCGCGAACAAAGGGTTGGAACATGGCTTCGCGCTCGCTCTCGGGAATGCCTACGCCACTGTCTTCGACCACGAAGCCATGCTCCGCCAGGCGCAGGCTGATCTGCCCGCTCTCGGTATAATGCAGGGCATTGCGCAGCAAATTGCCGATCACGGCGCGCAGCAAGGGGGCGTTGTAATCGCCCTGCCCCTGGGCAACCCGCTGGTAGTCCAGTCGCAGCCCCTTGCGCTCCACCGGTTCGCGCCACATCGCCACCAATTCGTCCGCCACGTCGAGCAGGCTCGCCTGGGGCGCGACACTCGGCTCCGCGCATTCGGCCCGAGCCAGTAACAGAAAGGTCTGCACCAGGTCGCGCATCTCATGGGAGGCCCGGGCCATGCGCTCGACCTGGGCGCGCGCGCGCGGGTCGAGCCCGGGATTGGCCAGCAGCAACTCGCAGGAACTGGCCAGAACCATCAGGGGGGTGCGCAGTTCATGGCTGACATCGCTGGTGAACAGCCGCTCACGGGTCAGGGCATGGCGCAACAGGCCGAGTGTGGTATCGAACGCCGCCGCCAGCTGCCCCACCTCATCGGTCGCATAATCCGGCGCCAAGGGCGGTGCCAGCGTCAGCAATTGATCGCGGTGGCGCACCTGCCGCGACAAGCGCACCACCGGCTCGATCACCTTGCGCGCGAGCAGCCAGCCCAGCACCACGGCCAGACCGACACTCAGCAGGAAGCCACAGAGCACCACGGCGAACAACAGCTGCTCACGGGCCTCGAACTCGCTCTGGTCCTGCAGCAGCACATAACGGCGCCCGTCCACTTCACGGACGAACACATGGTAGGACAGCGGATCGCGATAAAGCTCATGAAAACCGGGCAACAGCTCGACCAGGTCCAGGGGCAGGGCGAAATCGTCGCGCCCGCCGGTGAAGTAGAACAGCTGCCCCGACTCGGGCCTATGCCGCCAGGTCTCCATGCTGTCCATCTTCAGCAGCCGGTCGAGATCGCCCCCCAGCTCACGGGACAACAGCCGCTCCTCCACCAGGTGCACGGTCTCGACTATGCCCAGGCCGAAGACGCCCGCCACCAGGGCCGTCATCAACACGAAGGCGATGACGATCCGCCGCGACAGGCTCTGCCTAAACTCCATCGACCACCTCAGCCAGGCGATAACCGACGCCATGCAGGGTATGCAGCAACGGCTTGGCAAAGGGTTTGTCGATCACCTGGCGCAACTGGTGCACATGGCTGCGCAGGCTGTCGCTGTCGGGGCAATCGTCGCCCCACAGCGCCTCTTCCAGCACCTCGCGACGCACCACATGGGGGCTTTTCTGCATCAGCACCGCCAGCAGCTTGAGACCCACCGGGTTGAGCTTGAGCGCACGGCCCTCACGGCTGACTTCCAGGGTGTCCAGGTCGTAACTCAGCTCGCCGACCTGCAGGCAGCGCCGGCCACCACCACTGCTGCGGCGCAGCACCGCCTCGATCCGCGCGGCCAGTTCGGACAGGGCGAAGGGCTTGAGCAGGTAGTCGTCGGCCCCCGAGCGAAAGCCCTGCAGACGATCATCCAGTTGGTCGCGGGCCGTCAGCATGATCACCGGCGTGTTGCGCCGCGCCTCTTCGCGCAGGCGCTTGCACAGGGTGTAGCCATCCAGCCCGGGCAGCATGATGTCGAGCACTATCAGGTCGTAATGCTCGGTGACGGCCAGGTGCAGGCCGGACAGGCCATCCTGGGCGCAGTCGACGGTATAGCCCTGGATACCCAGGTAGTCGGCCAGATTGGCCAGGATGTCGCGGTTGTCTTCAACCAGCAGGATGCGCATGGAACCCGTCTCCAGAAAGTGCCGTCACCTTACCCGACAGCAGACCGATAGCGATGGATTGGACATTTTTTTCACAAGACCTCCAGCCGCTCGGTTGGCCCTTGGGCGAACCGGCCTCATGGATGACACCTTCCCTCAGGAGTTGCCCGCCCATTGCCACCTGGCTGCTAGGCTCTGTTGACTACGGACAAATTGTGCACCCCCATAAGTAAACGATGCGCCCACGAAAACGCCCCCGACTGGAAGTGCCCGATGCAAGTGAGAACAGCGGTTATGGTGGACTGGCTTATTCCGCGCACGCTGTTTCTCCTGACGCTGGCCCTCTCGGCTTCGAACGCCTATTCCCAGGACAGGATACTCATAGGCGCGCCGTTGCCCCTGACTGGCGTCCTGGCACCGGAGGCGGCGAAACAGAAGCGCGGCTACGACCTCTGGGCCGAGGTGGTGAACGAGGCGGGGGGCATCCGTATCGATGGCCAGCGCCGCAAGGTCGAGATCCTCTACCTGGACTATCAATCCGACACCGCAAAAGCCCGCACGGGCAGCGAAGCGCTGGTGAGCCAAAGCCATGTGCAGTTTCTGTTCGCACCTTATGGTTCAGCCGCGGCGCGTGAGGCCTCCATGGTTGCCGAGAAGCATCAAGTGCCGATGATCGCGGCAACAGCCTCATCGGTGCAGGCCTTTAGCCGTGGCCACACCTACCTATTCGGCACCTTCACCCCCAATGAGACGTTGACCGAGTCGATCACCGGACTGATCAAACAAAAAATGCCCCAGGTGACCAAGCTCGCCATCCTGGCCCGCGACGATCTGTTCCCGCTGTCGATTGCCCGGGAAATGCTGACCTCCGCACGCAAACGCGGCATCCACACCATCTTCTATGAGCGCTACGCAATCGACGCGACCGAGCACAAGGCCCTGTTGCGCCGGTTGCAGGCCAGCGACCCCGACTGGATATTTGCCGCTGGCTACACCGCCGACCTGGTGCAGGTTCGCAAGCAAATGGCCGAACTCGACATTGTGGCCCCCGTCGTGACCATGATCGCGGCACCGGCCTATCAGGAGTTTATCGACGCGACCGGGCCGCTGGCCGAACACATCACCAGTGCGGCCTGGTGGCACCCCGCGGCTCGCTATGTCGGCACCGATGTTTTCGGCTCAACCGAAAATTTCGTACGCCTGTTTCAGCAGCGCTACCGCAGCACTCCCGATTATGTCGAGGCGTCCGCGGCCCTCGCCGGCGCCTTGTTCCAAATGGCAATCGAGCGCGCCAACTCCACCGATGGCAGGAAAGTGCGCGACGAACTGGCGAAGCTGAACGAGCCTACCTTCTGGGGGCCGGTCCACTTCGGGGCCAACGGCCAAATCGATTCCCTGGTTCCGCCCGTCTTCCAGATCCAGAACGGCAGGCCCGTGATCATCTTTCCAACCGAGATCGCGCAAGCTGTGCTGAAGCCGATAAGCAGCCCCGCCCCCCATAAGTGATCGAAGCACATAAAAAAAGCCCCGCACAAGGCGGGGCTTTTTCTAGTGCGGGATCAAGTCGGCTTACATCATGCCGCCCATGCCACCCATACCGCCCATGTCCGGCATACCGCCGCCAGCAGGCTTGTCTTCCACGATCTCGGCGATCATCGCCTCGGTGGTGATCATCAGGCTGGCGATGGAGGCGGCTGCCTGCAGCGCGGAGCGAGTCACCTTGGCCGGGTCGAGGATGCCCATTTCGATCATGTCGCCGTATTCGCCGGTCGCCGCGTTGTAGCCGAAGTTGCCGCTACCTTGCTTGACCTTGTCGACCACCACGCTCGGCTCATCGCCGGAGTTGGCGACGATCTGGCGCAGCGGTGCTTCAACGGCCCGACGCAGCAGGGCGATACCGACGTCCTGGTCGGCGTTGTCGCCTTTCAGGCCTTCGATGGCTTGCAGGGCGCGCACCAGGGCCACGCCGCCGCCAGGTACCACGCCTTCTTCGACGGCGGCACGGGTGGCGTGCAGGGCGTCTTCAACGCGGGCCTTCTTCTCTTTCATTTCGACTTCGGAACCTGCGCCGACCTTGATCACCGCAACACCGCCAGCCAGCTTGGCCAGACGCTCTTGCAGTTTTTCCTTGTCGTAGTCGGACGAAGTGTCTTCGATCTGCTTGCGGATCTGCAGCACGCGGCCTTCGATATCAGCTTGGACGCCAGCACCATCGATGATGGTGGTGTTTTCCTTGCTGAGGATCACGCGCTTGGCGTTGCCCAGGTGCTCCAGGGTGGCGCTTTCCAGGCTCAGACCGATCTCTTCGGAGATCACGGTACCGCCGGTCAGAACGGCGATGTCCTGCAGCATGGCCTTGCGACGATCGCCAAAGCCCGGGGCCTTGACGGCAGCGACTTTCACGATACCACGCATGTTGTTCACGACCAGAGTCGCCAGGGCTTCGCCTTCGACGTCTTCGGCGACGATCAGCAGCGGGCGACCGGCCTTGGCCACGGCTTCCAGCACCGGCAGCATTTCGCGGATGTTGGAGACTTTCTTGTCGACCAGCAGGATCAGCGGGCCGTCGAGCTCGGCGACCATGGTGTCCGGCTTGTTGATGAAGTAGGGCGACAGGTAGCCACGGTCGAACTGCATGCCTTCGACGACCGACAGTTCGTTTTCCAGGCCCGAGCCTTCTTCAACGGTGATCACGCCTTCCTTGCCGACTTTTTCCATGGCTTCGGCAATGATGTCGCCGATGGAGCTGTCGGAGTTGGCGGAGATGGTACCGACCTGAGCGATGGCCTTGGTGTCGGCGCATGGCTTGGACTGGGCCTTGAGCTGGGCAACGATGGCGATGGTCGCCTTGTCGATGCCGCGCTTGAGGTCCATCGGGTTCATGCCGGCAGCGACGGCTTTCAGGCCTTCGTTGACGATCGACTGGGCCAGGACGGTGGCGGTGGTGGTGCCGTCGCCGGCGTCATCGTTGGCACGGGAGGCAACGTCCTTGACCAGCTGGGCGCCCATGTTCTCGAAGCGGTCTTTCAGCTCGATTTCCTTGGCAACGGAAACGCCGTCCTTGGTGATGGTCGGAGCGCCGTAGCTCTTCTCGATGATCACGTTACGGCCTTTCGGGCCCAGGGTCGCTTTTACCGCGTCGGCCAGGACGTTGACGCCAGCCAGCATTTTCTTACGGGCGGAGTCGCCGAATTTAACTTCTTTAGCAGCCATGATGGTTATTCCTCAAATTCGTTTCGGTGGCACGGAGTTCGTGTGGCGCGGACGCTGAAATCAGCCTTCGACGACGGCCAGGATTTCGTTCTCGCTCATCACCAGCAGTTCTTCGCCGTCGACTTTGATGGCGTTGCTGCCGGAGTAAGGGCCAAACACCACTTTGTCACCGACTTTCACGGCCAGGGCACGCACTTCACCGTTGTCCAGCACACGGCCGGTACCGACCGCCAGGATTTCCCCACGGTTCGGCTTTTCGGCAGCGGAACCCGGCAGCACGATGCCGCCTGCGGTTTTCGATTCTTCTTCGCTGCGACGGATCACAACGCGGTCATGCAAAGGACGAAGCTTCATTGTCGAATCTCTCCCAAATAAGGTGATTTAGAGCGGCCGATGATGTCATCGGCGGGTTAGCACATCCGGCGTAGCCGGTTGCGGCCCGCAGAGCGGACCGCAGAAGACTGCCTGTCGCGAGCGACAGAGACCTTGCGGTGACTGGTATGTGTGGGCTGGACAGGGAATTTCAAGGGCCAGGCTGGAATATTTTTAGCGATCGCGGCGCTCGAACTCGCCCTCGATCAGGTTCGGACGGCCGCCCTCCGGCCGGCTCGCTCCCGCCTGCATCTGGGGCTCGTCGGCGAAGGCGCGCTGGCGCAAGGCCTGCTCCAGCGCCCGGCGACGCAGCCAATCGACCAGGGCCCGGCGAGTCACCGGCAGCAGGCACAACAGGCCGAAGATATCGCTGATAAAGCCCGGCAGCAGGAGCAGCCCACCGCCAACGGCGATCAGCAAGCCCTCGAGCATTTCCTGCTCGGGCAGTTCGCCCCGCGCCAGGCGCTCGCGGGCCCGCCAGGCGGTCGCAAGCCCGGCCACCCGCAGCAGCACGCTGCCCAGCACGGCACTGCCGATCACCAGCAGCAGGGTCGGCAGAACGCCGATGGCGCTGCCGACTTGAATCAGCAGGGCCAGTTCGATCAAAGGGAAGAGCAAGAACAGAAAGAGAAAAGCACGCATCGAGCAGCAGTTCCTGAACGGAAGAACGACTTCCAATAGCAGTTAGATGGTGACACCAGGCCAGTATTTCAACCCTCGCTCCCACCATTGGTCGGCCAGGCCTCGGCCCGTGC
>DATDTH010000378.1:0-7785 GCA_035290985.1 Pseudomonas sp.
CTGCGGGTGGTGCAGATGCTGCTGGGGCACAGCGATCTGTCGACCACCCAGATCTACACCCATATCGCCCGCGCGCGGCTGCAGGAGTTACATGCCCAGCACCACCCTCGGGGCTAGCAGGCTGTTGAAAAACTACCTGCGTTGTCTCGCCTACGTTTTTAAACGGCCTGTTGGTCGAAAACTCTAGGCAAACTACCGTCCGTCCGCAAGCCTGTCCGACCCGCTGCGGTCGGCCCGTGCGGGCTTATGTGGTAGGCTTTGTCGATCTTTGCAAGACCGTCCGCCGCTCGACAGGAGTATCTATGCGCGTGACTCGACTATTCGCCGCCGCTGCCCTTAGCCTGGCCTGCAGCCTGACCCTGGCCGCCGACCCGGATCAGGTCATTCGCCAGACCTTGAAATCCCTGGAACCGACCTTGCCCATCGAGGCCATCGCCGAGAGCCCGCTGCCGGGGATCTACCAGGTCGAGCTCAAGGGCGGTCGCATGCTTTATGCCAGCGCCGACGGCCAATTCCTGCTGCAGGGCGCGCTCTATCAGGTGAAGGGCGGCCAGGCGGTCGACCTGACCGAACAGGCGCAGAGCAAGGGTATCGCCAAGGAGATCGGCAAGGTGCCGCTCGACGAGATGGTGGTGTTCGCGCCGAAGGCACCGAAGACCCATATCACGGTCTTTACCGACACCGATTGCGGCTACTGCCAGAAACTGCACAGTGAAGTGCCCGAATTGAACCGCCGCGGCGTGGAGGTGCGTTATGTGGCCTTTCCACGGCAAGGGCTGGCTTCCCATGGTTACAACGGGCTGGTCAGCGTCTGGTGTGCCAAGGACCGCCAGGCGGCGATGACCAAGGCCAAGTCCCAGGAAGCGTTGCCGGCCGCCAGCTGTGATAACCCGGTGGCCAAGCAGTTCGAGTTGGGGCAGATGCTCGGGGTCAACGGCACGCCGGCGATCGTTCTGGCCAATGGCCAGATGATCCCGGGGTATCGCCCGGCCCCCGAGTTGGCCGAGCTGGCATTGAAGGCCCAGTAACAGGCGACAGGTAGCGGATTGACTCATGTCGCAGATTGACTAATAGAGAGCCGCTTCGTAAGGTGCGGCTCTTTTCCACGGCCGGGCCTAGCCCGGCCGTTTTGCGCAGCACAGAAGGGGAGTTCAGGGTGAAACCGGTCAAAGTAGGCATCTGTGGGCTGGGTACCGTCGGTGGCGGTACGTTCAATGTGCTTCAGCGTAACGCCGAGGAGATTGCCCGCCGTGCCGGGCGTGGAATCGAAGTGGCGCAGATCGCCCAGCGTACGCCCAACCCCCAGTGCCAGATTACCGGTACCCCGATTACCCGCGATGTATTCGAGGTCGCGCGCAACCCCGAGATCGACATCGTCATCGAGTTGATCGGCGGCTATACGGTCGCCCGTGAGCTGGTGCTCGAGGCGATCGCCAACGGCAAGCATGTGGTCACCGCCAATAAGGCGCTGATCGCCGTGCATGGCAACGAGATCTTCGCCAAGGCCCGGGAGAAGGGCGTGATAGTCGCGTTCGAAGCCGCGGTGGCCGGTGGTATTCCGGTGATCAAGGCGATCCGCGAGGGCCTGTCCGCCAACCGCATCAACTGGGTCGCCGGCATCATCAATGGCACCGGTAACTTCATCCTCACCGAGATGCGCGAGAAGGGCCGGGCCTTCGAGGACGTGCTCAAGGAAGCCCAGGCCCTGGGCTATGCCGAGGCCGATCCGACCTTCGACGTCGAGGGCATAGACGCGGCGCACAAGCTGACCATACTCGCGTCCATCGCCTTCGGCATTCCGCTGCAATTCGACAAGGCCTACACCGAGGGCATCAGCAAGCTGACCGCCGCCGACGTGAACTATGCCGAGGCCCTGGGCTATCGCATCAAGCACCTGGGCGTGGCGCGCAGCACCGCGGCCGGTATCGAGCTGCGGGTGCACCCGACCCTGATCCCGGCCGATCGCCTGATCGCCAACGTCAACGGCGTGATGAACGCGGTGATGGTCAATGGCGACGCCGCCGGCTCGACCCTGTTCTACGGTGCCGGCGCCGGCATGGAGCCGACCGCTTCCTCGGTGGTCGCCGACCTGGTGGACGTGGTCCGCGCCATGACCAGCGACCCGGAGAACCGCGTGCCGCACCTGGCGTTCCAGCCGGATTCGCTGTCCGACCACCCGATCCTGCCGATCGAGGCCTGCGAGAGCGCCTATTACCTGCGCATCCAGGCCAAGGACCATCCGGGCGTGCTGGCCCAGGTGGCGAGCATCCTGTCGGCCGGCGGGATCAATATCGAGTCGATCATGCAGAAGGAAGTCGAAGAGCACGACGGCCTGGTGCCGATGATCCTGCTCACCCACCGGGTGGTGGAACAGCGGATGAACGCGGCCATCGCCGCACTGGAAGCGCTGGACGACGTGGTCGGCAGCGTGGTGCGCATTCGCGTCGAACAATTGAACTGACGCAGCGACAAGCTTTAAGTCTCAAGCTGCAAGATAAATCCAGCTTGAGGTGCAACTCACAGGTCTAACAGCAGCGGCAAACTGCTAGCAAAGAGACGCGAGGCGAAGCTCTGCTTTTACTTGCAGCTTGATGCCTGCAGCTTGCAAACCGAAGGTTTGAATTTATGCGTTATATCAGCACCCGCGGCCAGGCGCCGGCCCTGAATTTCGAAGACGTCCTGCTGGCGGGCCTGGCCAGCGACGGCGGCCTCTATGTGCCGGAAAACCTGCCGCGTTTCACCCAGGAGGAAATCGCTTCCTGGGCCGGCTTGCCCTACCATGAGCTGGCCTTCCGGGTGATGCGCCCCTTCGTCACCGGCAGCATCCCGGACGCCGATTTCAAGCGGATTCTCGAAGAGACCTATGGCGTGTTCGCCCACGGCGCCGTGGCGCCACTGCGCCAGCTGAACGGCAACGAGTGGGTGCTGGAGCTGTTCCACGGCCCGACCCTGGCGTTCAAGGACTTCGCCCTGCAGTTGCTCGGTCGCCTGCTCGACTATGTATTGGCCAAGCGCAACGAGCGTGTGGTGATCATGGGCGCCACTTCCGGGGACACCGGTTCGGCAGCCATCGAAGGCTGTAAGGCCTGCGAGAATGTCGACATCTTCATCATGCACCCGCACAACCGGGTGTCCGAAGTGCAGCGCCGGCAGATGACCACCATCCTCGGCGAGAACATCCATAACATCGCGGTCGAAGGCAACTTCGACGACTGCCAGGAAATGGTCAAGGACAGCTTCGCCGACCAGTCTTTCCTCAAGGGCACCCGGCTGGTGGCGGTGAACTCGATCAACTGGGCGCGGATCATGGCCCAGATCGTCTACTACTTCCATGCCGCCCTGCAGCTCGGCGGCCCGGCGCGTTCCATTGCCTTCTCGGTGCCGACCGGTAACTTCGGCGACATCTTCGCCGGCTACCTGGCGCGCAACATGGGCCTGCCGATCAGTCAGCTGATAGTGGCGACCAACCGCAACGACATCCTGCACCGCTTTATGAGCGGCAACCAGTACGTCAAGGACACCCTGCACCCGACCCTGTCGCCGTCCATGGACATCATGGTCTCGTCCAACTTCGAACGCCTGCTGTTCGACCTGCACGGACGCAATGGCGCCGCCATCGCCGAATTGATGGCCGGCTTCAAGGCCGGGGGTGGCTTCAGCGTCGAACAGGATCGCTGGACCGAGGCGCGCAAGCTGTTCGACTCCCTGGCGGTCGACGACGCCGACACCTGCGCGACCATCGCCCAGGTCTATGCCGAATGCGGCGAACTGCTCGATCCGCACACCGCCATTGGCGTCAAGGCCGCGCGTGATTGCCGCCGCAGCCTGGCCACGCCCATGGTCATACTCGGCACCGCCCACCCGGTGAAATTCCCCGAGGCGGTGGAAAAAGCCGGTGTCGGCCAGGCGCCGGCCCTACCGCCGCACCTCGCCGACCTATTCGAGCGGCCAGAGCGCTGCACCGTGCTGGCCAACGACCTCAAGGCCGTCCAGGCTTTCGTCACGGCCCACGGTAACCGCGGCAAGCCGCTGTAAGTCGCTGCTAGCTGCATAGAAAAGCCGGTTATCCCTGGGGAGCCGGCTTTTTTTATGCGGCTATGCTCTGCAGGACAGGTATTGCCGAGGTGCGACCGTGAGCGAACTCGATCAAGGTTTGCCGTCTGAAGTGGTGGCGGCGTTGGAGCGTGGGCAGAAAATCGAGGCGATCAAGCTGCTTCGTGGGCTCAAGGGGATGGGGCTCAAGGAGGCGAAGGAGGCTGTGGATGACTACCAGCCTGAGCGGCAGCCGGGTAGCGTCTCGGTGGTGCAAGGCGGCGGACATGGCGGCCTCTTCTGGCTGTCGGGCTTGCTGGTGCTGGGGGTTACTGTGGTTTGGTTGCTTGGCGGGTTCTAGCCTTTGTGGCGCGACCTGGCCGGCCAGCGGTCTGAAACATGGGAGGGTATTAGCGGAGGGAGGGCTATTCTGGGCGTTGGGGTGCTGAGGGCGTTGTGATGAAGTGGGTAATTAAAGCGTTTTTGCTACTGCTCTTTGCCAATCCCTTGGCTGGCGCCTATGCGGCCACATTTGCAGTTGGTTTTTATAATTATCCGCCGATGATGATTGAAGACGGCAAGACGGGTATTTATCAGGATATATTCGATGCGCTGGGCAGGCTGACGGGTGATAAGTTTGATGTTCAGTATTACCCCTATCCACGAATTAGTTTGCTGTTCAATAGTGGGCAACTTGATATAGAACCGGGGGTTTATCCAGGCTGGGTGCGCAATCAGCCGACGCCTGGGGTGTTCTCGGTGCCCTTTGGCCAGGTTGTCGATGTCATGGTATTTGCACCGGGCAAGGCTTTCCCGGTGAAACGGCCTGAAGATTTGCGTGGCAAATCGGTGGGCCTGGTGCGCGGTTATGCCTATCCCGATCTGGTGCCGTTGATCGAGGCAGGGCAGATCGACCGGCGTAATGGATTGAATGAGGCGCAGTTGTTGGAGATGTTGGCCAGGTCACGCTTCGACCAAATCGTGGCCAATAAGGCCATAGTGCAGTACAGCATGATCAAGATGCCGGAATACCGTTATCTGGAAATCGGCGACGTCATGAGCTCTTTCGATGTCAGTATGCGGGTTAATCCTCGGCATGAGGCCTGGCTGGAGAAGCTGGATGCGGCGATTTTAACGCTCAAGCAGCAGGGGGTTATCAAGAACATATATGCCAAATATGGTGTGCATCTCTAATGGTCTGACTGTTGTTTGTTGAGCACTTGATTCGCTCATGTCGTTACTTAGATCGCGCCGTCGCTGCGCAAGGCCGCGATCTGTTCAGGGCTATAGCCCAGCCCGGCCAGTACGTGTTCGTTGTGTTCGCCGAGGGCGGGGCCCACCGACTCCACCGAGCCTGGCGTCTCCGACAGCTTGGGCACTATGCCTGGCATCTTGAAGGCCTTGCCGTCCGGCAGCTTGGCGCTGAGGAACATCTCCCGGGCGAGAAATTGCGGGTCGCCCAGCATGTCCTCGGCGCTGTAGATGCGGCTGGCCGGCACCTCGGCCTGGCTGAGCGTGCTCAGCACCTGTTCCAGGGGCAGGTTGGCGACCCAGCGGTCGATCACGCCATAGAGCTCGTCGCGGCGGGCGTCGCGGCCGTCGTTGCTGGCCAGGTCCGGGGCCTCGGCCAGGTCGGGGCGCTCGATGGCCAGCATAAAGCGCTTGAAGATCGCATCGCCGTTGGCGCCGATCTGCACATGCTTGCCGTCCAGGCTGGTGTGGATGGAGGAGGGGGTGATGCCGGGCATGATATTGCCGCTGCGCTCGCGGATGAAGCCGAAGACGTCGAACTCCGGCACCATGGACTCCATCATGGCGAACACTGCTTCATAGAGCGCCACGTCCACCACCTGGCCCCCGCCGCCCTTGACCTCGCAATTGCGCAGCGCCATCAGCGCGCCTATCACGCCCCAGAGCGCGGCGATCGAGTCGCCGATGGAGATGCCGGTGCGCACCGGCGGCCGGTCCTCGAAGCCGGTGATATAGCGCAGCCCACCCATGGATTCACCGACCGCGCCGAAGCCTGGCTGATCCTTCAAGGGGCCGGTCTGGCCGAAGCCGGACAGGCGCACCATCACCAGTTTGGGGTTCAGGGCGTGCAGCACGTCCCAGCCCAGGCCGAGTTTCTCCAGCACGCCGGGGCGGAAGTTCTCGATCAGGATGTCCGCCTCGCCCAGCAGCCGCTTGAGGATGGCTAGGCCCACGGGGTGCTTGAGATTCAGGGTCAGGGACTTCTTGTTGCGCGCCTGCACGAACCACCAGAGCGAGGTGCCCTCGTAAAGTTTGCGCCATTTGCGCAGCGGATCGCCGCCGTCCGGGGACTCGACCTTGAGCACCTCGGCGCCGAATTCCGCGCAGATGCGCGCGGCGAACGGACCGGCGATCAGGGTGCCGAGTTCGATGACTTTCAGGCCGGACAGGGGTTTGTTCGAGAAGGGCATGGGGGCTCCAGCGCAAGGTGGCGACTGACTAGCCTATTCGATTCCGGCACTGCTGTGGATGGCTAAAACTCGTCATGCCCGCGAAGGCGGGTATCCAGTGGGAGCTTGCCGCCGAGGCCATTGGCCCCCGCTTCCTTCATTGGGATGGCATGTTTTGTCGCCCGTCGGAGCGGGTCGAGGTGAAAGCTGTGATGCAGTGGGCATACTCACATGTAATGGTTTGCGCTGTTACATGTGAGTGTCTAGGCTGTCCTTATGGAAAATAAATCGTCTGCCCATTACCAGCGTCTTTACCGTCAGCGCCTGCGCGAGCTGGGCCTGGTGAAAAAGGAAGTCTGGATATTGCCCGAGCATGCCCAGGCGCTTGCGGCTTTTGAGCGGACACTGCGCCAGCCTCGCTCGGGGCTGGTTTCGATGGAGAGGGAGGGAGCTATGAGTACGCCCCAGGTTTGGACTGCGCACGCCTTGTTCGATGGGTTGTGCACAACGGAGTTGTTCCAGGATGGGCGGGCCGCACTCGAGCTGATGCAGGGCGCCGATGCCAGTTTGCACCTAACCCTGCACGAATACGGTGATCTGCCGCTGTTCGTGGCGGTGTTCGGCGAGCAGATCATTGTCGAGGCGATGCTCTGGCCGGCGGCGGATGTGCGTGACACTGCGGCCTTCAATGAAGAAGTGCTGCGGACCCACAAGCTGTTCCCCTTGTCCAGCATCGGCCTGGAGACCCTGCCCGACGGGCAGGCGTGCTACAGCATGTTCGGTGCCCTGAGCGCGACCTCGACCCTGGCCGATGTGCTGCTCGAGATCGAGACGCTGGCGGATAACGTGATCAAGGCCACCGAAGCCTATGAAGGTTTTCTCACGGCCTGTGCCTGAGGCCATTGTGCAGGAGCGATGCTGATGAATGTCTGGAGCAAATTGCTGACAGCCCTGCGAGGCGGTGCCAGCGAAATGGGTGAGGCCCTGGTCGACGGCCAGGCGCTGCGCATCCTCGATCAGGAAATTCGCGACTCCGACCTGGAATTGCGCCGGTCCAAGGAGGCCCTGGCCGAGATCATGGCCAAGCAGAAACTGGCTGCCCAGCGTGTCGAAGCCGGCGCGGCCAAGGTGGCCGAATACGAGCAGTACGCGCTCAAGGCCCTGGAGGCCGGCAATGAAAGCCTGGCCAAGGAAGTGGCCGAGAAGATCGCCCATCTGGAAGGCCAGTCGAGCGCTGAGCGTGAGCAGGCCGATGCCTATGCCGCCAGCGTGGCACAACTGCGCAAGGCGGTGAGCCAGGCCGAAGTCAATATCAAGCGCCTGAAACAGCAGG
>DATDTH010000379.1:0-4525 GCA_035290985.1 Pseudomonas sp.
GGAGGCCAGCAGGTTGCGCGTGGACAGCTCGGCGAACCCCTCCAGCTCGACCACCTGCTCGTACGTCAGGCAATAGAGGTCGGCCGGCGACTTGACCAACCCGGTGTCGACCAGTTGCTCGACTATCTTGTCGCCCAGGCCGTCGATATCCATGGCCCGCCGCGAGACGAAGTGGATGATCGCCTGCTTCAGCTGGGCCTGGCAGGCCAGGCGGCCGACGCAGCGGTAGATCGAGCCCTCGCTGTGGGACTCGCGGCCCTTGCTGCGCTTGACCAACTGAGTGCGCTCCACCGCCGAACCGCAGACCGGGCACTGGGCCGGCACCTCGACCGCGCGGGCCGCGGCCGGCCGGCGCTCGGCAATCACCCCGAGTATCTGCGGGATCACGTCGCCGGCACGGCGCACGATCACGGTGTCGCCGACCATCACGCCCAGGCGCGCCACTTCGTCCATATTGTGCAGGGTGGCATTGGCGACCATGACACCGGCCACCTTGACCGGTTTAAGCCGGGCGACCGGGGTGATGGCGCCCGTGCGGCCGACCTGGAACTCTACGCCCAGCAGCTCGGTGAGCTCCTCGCTGGCGGGGAATTTATAGGCCAGCGCCCAGCGCGGCTCGCGGGCGCGAAAGCCCAGCTCGCGCTGCTGGGCCAGGTCGTTGACCTTGAACACCACGCCGTCGATGTCGTAGGCCAGGGCGTCGCGCTTCTCACCTATTGCGCGGTAATAGGCCAGGCACTGCTCGACACCCTTGGCCAGCTTGAGCTCGCGGCTGATCGGCAGGCCCCAGCCCTTCAGGGCTTCGAGCAGGCCGGTATGGCTGCCCGGCAGCGCGCCGTCGCTGCGGCCGACACCGTAAGTGCAGAGTTCCAGGGGTCGGCTGGCGGTGATCTTCGGGTCGAGCTGGCGCAGGCTGCCGGCGGCGGCGTTGCGCGGGTTGGCGAAGGGTTTGCCGCCCGCCTCCAGTTGCCGGGCATTCAGCGCCTCGAACCCTGCCCTGGGCATGTAGATTTCGCCGCGCACCTCCAGCACCGCCGGCCAGCCGCTGCCGTGCAACTTGAGCGGGATATTGCGCACGGTGCGCACATTGGCGCTGATGTCCTCGCCCGTGCTGCCATCGCCGCGGGTGGCGCCGCGCACCAGGTGGCCCTGCTCGTAGAGCAGGCTGACGGCCAGGCCATCGAGCTTGGGTTCGCAGCTGTAGTCCACCACCTGGTCGGCGCCAAACAAGTCTGCGGTAGGACCGCCGACCGGCAGGTCCAGGCCTTCGCGCACGCGGCGGTCGAAGTCCAGCAACTGCTGTTCCTCGAAGGCATTGCCCAGGCTGAGCATGGGCACTTCATGGCGCACCTGGCCGAAGGCCGAGAGCGCCGCGCCACCGACCCGCTGGGTCGGCGACTCGGCGGTGACCAGCTCGGGGTGTTCGGTCTCCAGGGCCTGGAGCTCGGCGAACAGCCGGTCGTATTCCACGTCCGGCACGCTCGGCTCATCCAGCACGTAGTAGCGATAGTTGTGCGCGTCGAGTTCGCTGCGCAACTGGCTGATGCGTTCGGCGGCTTGCTGGGCGTCAGTCATGAAAAACTCTCGAAACGAGAAAAGCAGCCGCGGCTGCTAGATAATGAAAGAGCAGCCGTGGCTGCTCAATGATGGAGGGTCCCCAGGCGCCGCGTTCGCCCCGGCGTCAGGTCGGCCAATCAGCGCTTGTGGGTCAGCTGCTTGCGTTCGAACTCGACGATGCGCTGGCGATAGTGCTCGATGGTCTGCGCGGTGATTACGCTGCGCTGGTCATCCTTGAGCTCGCCGTTCAGTTCGTGAGCCAGCTTGCGGGCCGCCGCGACCATCACGTCGAACGCCTGCTTGGGATGACGCGGGCCCGGCAGGCCGAGGAAAAAGCTCACGGCGCGGGTGCTGAAACCCTCGATATCGTCCAGGTCGAAGGTCCCGGGCTTGAGCGCATTGGCCATGGAGAACAGCACCTCGCCATTGCCGGCCATGCTTTCGTGACGGTGGAAGATATCCATCTCTCCGAATCGCAGACCGCTTTCGAGGATGTTCTGCAACAGCGCCGGGCCCTTGAAGCCCTCGTCCTCGCGGGCGATCACGCTGATCACCAGCACTTCCTCCACGGGCGGCAGGGGCTTGCCCTCGCCCCGGCTGGACAGGCTAGCGCTGGGTTTCACCGGCTCATCGTCCACCGGATTGAGCAGGGTCGGCACCGGCTCGTCCAGGCCGAGGTTCAGGTCGCCCTGTTGCGGCTCGACCACGCTGCCACGGCGACGGTTCAGCTCGCGGGCGCTCAGGGCCGGCAGGTCTTCCTCGTCGAACTGGGGTTCCTGATGGCGCGGCAATACCCGCGGCGGCCCCAGCAACGCGGGGTCCTCGTCATCGTCCGGCAGGTTGGAGAAGCTGCGATCCAACCTGAATTTAAGCTTGCCCTTGCCACCGCGCATACGCCGCCAGCCATCGAAGAGGATGCCAGCGATAACGATGATGCCGATGACGATCAGCCACTCGCGCAGACCGATTTCCATGTAATTTTGTGCCTCTCACTAAGTGAAGATGAAGAGCTAGATGATGATGAAGAGAGAGCTCGGGGCGCTCACTTGAAAAGAACCAAAAACCACTCAAACCATTTGAAAATGCTCAAAAAACGTTCAAAAAACCTACCCCAAGCTGACAGCAACTCTCTGTTCTGGCTGATATTTTCCAAAAGCACCGAAAAGTGGGCGATAAGCTAGCACGACGAAAGGTTTCTTTATAGCGTCAGTCGCATCAGGCTTCCACCAGGGCCAGCGCCTCCTCCACGTCCACCGCGACCAAACGCGAACAGCCCGGTTCGTGCATGGTCACGCCCATCAGTTGATCGGCCATTTCCATGGCGATCTTGTTGTGGGTGATATAGATGAATTGCACCTTCTCCGACATCTCCTTGACCAGGCGCGCGTAGCGGCCGACGTTGGCATCGTCCAGCGGCGCATCCACTTCGTCGAGCATGCAGAAGGGTGCGGGATTGAGCTGAAAGATGGCGAACACCAGGGCCAGCGCGGTCAGGGCCTTCTCGCCACCAGACAGCAGGTGGATGGTGCTGTTCTTCTTGCCCGGTGGCCGGGCCATGATAGTTACCCCGGTATCGAGTAGATCCTCGCCCGTGAGTTCCAAATAGGCGTTGCCGCCGCCGAAAACTTTCGGGAACAGCGCCTGCAGGCCGCCGTTGATCTTATCGAAGGTTTCCTTGAAGCGATTGCGGGTTTCCTTGTCGATCTTGCGGATCACATTTTCCAGGGTGTCCAGGGCCTCCACCAGGTCGGCGTTCTGGGCATCCAGGTAGCGCTTGCGTTCGCCCTGCTGCTCATATTCGTCGATGGCCGCCAGGTTGATCGGCCCGAGGCGCTGGATCCGCGCGGCCAGGCGCTCCAGCTCTTCTTCCCAGGCATTTTCATTGGCCTCGGCCGGCAGGCTGGCCAGCACCCCGTGCAGGTCGTAGTTGTCTTCCGTCAGCTGGTCCTGCAGGGCCTTGCGCCGCACGTTCAGGGACTGCCACTCCATGCGCTGCTGTTCCAGCTGGCCGCGCAGTAACTGGGCCTGTTGTTCGGCCTGGGTCCGGCGTTTTTCCGCGTCGCGCAGTTCACGGTCGGCGTCTTCCAAGGCCAGGCGCGCCAGCTTCAGCTCGTCTTCCACGCCCATGCGCTTGTCCAGCAGCTCCTCGAGCTTCATGCGCAGCTCTTCCAGCGGCGCGGCGCCCTCGTCCAGGTTGAGGTGCAGTTGTTCGCGTTTTTCATGCAGGCGCTCGGCCTGCAGCTCCAGGCGTTCCAGGGCCTGGCGGGTCGAATTGTGCTGCGCCCGCAGAGAGCCCAGGCGCACGGCCAGTTGATGGGCATGGTCCTTGTGCTGGCGGGCTTCCTGGCGCACCCGGTCCAGGCTTTCGCGCAGGCGGTCGCGCTGGGCCAGCAGGGTTTCGCGCTGCTCGGTATCCAGGGCCATGGCCTCCAGGGCGTCCTGCAACTGCAGCCGCCCCTCGCCGAGCTGTTCATGCTCGATCGCGCGCTGCTCGCCCAGCTCGGCCAGCTCGGCATCCAGGCGGTTGCGCCTCAGGGTCAATTGCTCGACCTTGGCCTGGCCGGCGGACAGCTGGGCCTTCAATTCGCCCTGGCGCCGGGCCTCTTCCTGCAGGCGCCGGCGTTGCTGCTCGCGCGCCTCTTCCTGCTGGCGCTGGTTGTCGCGCAGGTCCTGCAGGCGCTCGTCCAGGCCAGCCAGGGCCGCTTCGCGCTCTTCGCGCTCCAGCCCTAGGTCCTCGATTTCCTGGCCGCGGGCCAAGACCCCGCCCTCGGCGGCACTGGCCCGGCGCACCCGCAGGAAATGCCGGCCGACCCAGTAGCCATCGCGACTGATCAGGCTATCGCCCTCGGCCAGGGACGCGCGCAGCAACAGCGCATCGTCCAGGGACTCCACCGGCCGCACCCGGGCCAGCCAGGGCCCCAGGTCGACGCTGCTTTCGACCTTGTCCAGCAGGCTGCCAGCGACCAGC
>DATDTH010000380.1:0-3177 GCA_035290985.1 Pseudomonas sp.
CAGTGGCGGTTGCGGGCTGTCCAGCAGCTCGGCCAGCTCCGCCTGCAGCGCCGCCAGGGGGATGCCCAGGTCCAGCAGCGGCTGCCAGTGCTGCGGCAGGCGCTGCAGGGCGGCGCGCAACTCTGGGCTGTCGGCGCCGACCAGTTGGCTGAGGGCGCGGTAGCCGCGCAACTGGCCGTCCTGCACGAGGCGATCCAGGTGCTGGGCGAGGCGGGCCTGACGTTGCAGCAGCTGTTGCTCGTCGGCGGCGCGCACCAGGAAGAACTGGCTGGTCGGCTGTTGCCCGGTCAGCTCGGCGATGCGCCTGGCTTCGCCGAGTAGCCGCGGCTCCTGGCCCAGCCACTGACGGATATCGTTCTGGCTGTGCAGCTGCCACAGGCCCCCGGCGCAGAACAGCAGCAACAGGCCGAGCAGCGGTGCGCTGCCGAGCCTGGCCAGCAGGCGCGCGCGCAGGGACAGGAGGGCGCGGCTGAACCCCAGCAGGCTGGGCGGTGGACTCAGGCGCAGGCCGCTCAGCCAGGCCGGCAGCAGGCACACCGAGCAGAGGTAGGTGCCGATCAGCCCGGCGGCGGAGAACAGGGCGACCTGGGTCAGCGCCGGGAACGGGGTGAAGGCCAGGGCCAGGTAGCCGACCAGGTTGGTGCCCAGGCTCAGGGAGAGGCCTGGCAGGGTGGCGCGCAGGGCGCCCCAGCTGGTCCACTCGGCGTCGCCCCAGCTCTTGCTCAGGTAGTGCTGCGGGTAGTCGGCGGCCACGCCTATCAGGCTGGCGCCGAGCACCAGGGTCAGGGCGTTGATCTGGCCGAACACCAGCACGCAGGCCGTGCAGCCGGCGAGCAGGGCCACGCCTATGGGCAGCAGGCTGAGCAAGACCCGGGGGCGACGGAAGGCGAAGAGCAACAGCAGCAGGGTGCCGAGTAGGGCGCCACCGCCAATCCAACTGACCTCGCGGCTGGCCTTGGCCCGGCCGGCTGCGGCATAGAGCACGCCGCCCGCGGCGAGCAACTGGCCGCCGGCGGCGCCGATCTGGCCGCGGGCCTCGGCCACGGCGGCGGCAATCGCCGGCGGTGCCTGCATGTCGAAGGCGCCGCCCAGGGTGCGCACGCGCAGCAGGGCCCAGGTCATGCCCGGTTCGTCCAGCAGTAGGGCGCCGCTGCCGAGGTCGGCCTGGATCCGGCTGCCGGGATTCAGCGCCTGCTGGGCGCGGGCGCCGAGGCCGAGCCAGTCCTGTTCGGGCGGCAGCAGGCTGAAGCCGGCGAAGGTGTCGAACAACTGGGCCGCGCGCTGCTGGACGAAGGCCGCCGGTTGCTCGATCAGCAGTTGGCGGTCCGGTGCCGGCAGCAGGGCCAGGCGCTGGCCGCGCAACTGCTGGCGCACCCGTTCCAGGTCGCTGTCCAGGCGCCATTGCACCCGCTCAAAATTTCGGCTGTCGCGCCATTGCTGGCCGAGCCCCTGGACCAGGGCGATGGCCTGCGGGCGCTGCGGGTGGCCGACCAGGATCAGCAGTTCGCGATTGAGCGGTTCCTGCATGCGCTGCTCGGCCTGTTGCACCAGCGCATCGCCGGCGCCCTTGGGCAGCAGGGCGAGCATGCTCGCCGCCACCGGCGGGCCGTTGCGCCATTGCCAGGCGGCCAGTGCCAGCAGCCCAAGCAGCGCGAGGACGAACAGGCGCGGCAGGCTGCGCTGGGCGCTGAAGGCCTTAGCGGGCAAAGGCCGCGCGCTCCTGGTCGTCGAGGGCGGTGCCCGCCTGGCTCTGCGGCATGCGCATCAGGCTGCGGTCGCCCTGGGTCTCGTGCAGTTCGATGCGTTCGACCAGGGCGCCGCCCTCGATGCGGATGCTGCTGAAAATCTGCTTGAGCAGCAGCGAGTGCGGGGTCAGGGTCAGTTGCCAGGCCTCGGCGCTGCCGCTCAGGTGCAACGCGAAGTCGCGGGCCAGGCCGCTGTGGTCGCCCCGCAACACGGCGAGGAACAGGCGGCTCTGCTGGGCGGCGACATCCTGGCCGGGCTGCAGTTGCCAGCCCTGGGCGGTGCGCCGGGCGATGCCCTGGGCGTCGATGCGGTAGTCCTGGGTGAGCGGGCTGCGCAGTTGCCAGAGCAGGCCGGCGTCGCGGCTGAGGACGAATTCGCCCCGGCTGGTCAGCGGCGTCGGCAGGGCGCGCAGGTGTTTTTCCTGGATAAAGGGGCCGCGCACCACGGCGGCTTGGGCCAGTTGCTGGCCCAGTTCGTCGAGGTCGAAGGCCTGGGCCCTGGGCAGGCAGGCGATCAGCAGCAGGCCCAGCCAGGCTCCCCACCTGGGTTGTAGCTTCACCCTATGGCCCTTTCGACGGCGTCGACGAAGACCCGGGGCGAGGCCAGTTGCATTTCCCGGGTGGCGATCTCCACCGCGACCTGCACCGTGCTGCCGCGGGTCAGGCGCTCGCCGGTGACGGCGTCGCTGATCAGGTAGTTGATCTTCAGGCGGTTCTCCCATTCGACCAGGTTGGCGCGCACCGTCAGCCGCTGGCCGAAGGTGGCGCCGCGGATATAGCGCAGCTGCAGGTCGATCACCGGCCAGGCGTAGCCGCTGTCACGCATCTGCAGGTAGTTGTGCTCGAGCCGGTCGAGCAGGGCGCAGCGGGCGATCTCCAGGTATTTGACATAGTGGCCGTGCCAGACGATCTGCAGCAGGTCGATGTCGAAGAAGGGCACGACGATTTCGCTTTCGACCTGCAGGACCCCGGCGCTACGCATAGAGGCTCCAGTGTTGGTCGCGGATACGTTGCAGGCACAGGCGCAGCTCGCCTTCCAGGGCGCGGTCCTCGATCACCGGGGCAAAATCCTCGGCCAGTTGTGCGTGCATGGCGGCCAGGGCCGGCGGCAGGGGCCGGGCCGCGGCTTCGCGGCCGCGCAGCCAGACGCCTTGCTGGCCGGCGATCAGGCTGGCGGCGGCGACCTGTTCGGTCAGCTCCAGCACGCGCAGGGCGTCGCGGGCGGCGATGGTGCCCATGCTGACCTTGTCCTGGTTGTGGCACTCGGTGGAGCGGGAGAAGACGCTGGCCGGCATGGTGTTCTTCAGGGCCTCGGCGGTCCAGGCGCTGGTGCCGATCTGCACGGCCTTGAAGCCGTGGTTGAGCATGGCGGTGGCCGCCGGGGCGCCGGACAGGTTGCTCGGCAGGCCGTGGTTGTAGCGCGCGTCCACCA
>DATDTH010000381.1:0-2959 GCA_035290985.1 Pseudomonas sp.
CGAGGTTCTTCTCCGGCGTTGCGGACTTCTCCGCGCCGTAGATCAACTCCATCAGGGTAATGGTGCTGATACAGAGCTGTCCGTGATGGCGACTGAAAGCCTCCCGTACTTCCCTGGGTTTATTTTTCATGGTGTAAATACAGATATTCGTATCCAGCATGAACTTGAGCATCAGAGCGCCTCGCGCTCCTGATCGGCGGGCTGTTCACGATCGATCATGAAATCGGCGCTCACGCTTTCGCCATCGAACCAACTGTCCCAGGATTCACCAGCCGGGGTAATGATCCGGGTGCGGCCGATGGCGACTACATCGACTCGCGTGACATCGTCCGGTAGCGCCACGGCCTTGGGCAGGCGCACGGCCTGGCTACGGTTACTTTTGAATACGGCACCCTGTTCCATACGGATCCTCCCGTGGGATATGCCAAGTGTATATTCAGTTTTAGCGGGGAAGCCTCATCTGTTAATGGGAGATAGGCTGGAAGTGCCCAGCGGTTCAGCGGCCTTAATCCGGCGCCGCGACCCGCACCAGGTTGCTGTCGTCCTTGAGCTCCACGCCGCTCAGTTGCAGGCGCAAGGCCTCGCGGGCCAGGTAGTCGAGCTTGTGGGCGGCGAGGGCATAGGGCAGGCCCTCGGGGCGCACATTGGAGATGCAGTTGCGTTCGCTGTCCATCCGGCCGACCCGGGGCTGGAAGGTCAGGTACAGGCCCAGGCTGTCCGGCGAACTCAGGCCCGGGCGTTCGCCGATCAGCATCACCACTAGGCGCGCGCGTAGGGCTTCGCCTATGCCGTCGCCGATCGCCACTCGCCCCTGTTCGGCCAGCACCACCGGGGTCCGGTCCCAGTCGGTGTCGAAGCGCTGGCGAAATAGCTGGAGCAGCGGCAGGGCATGGCGCTGCACGGCGATCGAAGACAGGCCGTCGGCGATCACCACCGCCAGTTCCGCTGCGCCAGGCTCTTCGCTCAGGCGCTGGTAGCAACTGTCGTGCAGGTGGCGGCCCTTGTCTGGCCGCAGCAGGTAGGTCTGCCGGTCCTCGGCATCGCTCCTGACCCGCAGTACCCGAAAATCCTCGGCCTCCAACTGCGCCCGCAGCGCGGCGAAATCCAGGGGCCTGTGCACCGCATCCCGGGCCTGGGCATGGGCCAGGCCGAAGCGCAGCACCTCGCTGGTGGGCAGGCTGGCGCCGACCCGGCCGAGGGCGATGCGTGCCGAGGTGTGGGCGCGCAGTTCGTCCCAGGGGTTGTGCTGGATCAGTTCGTCGTTCATAGGGCTCCCGAGAGCCGCGGCAGGTGCTCGAGCAGGGGATGGGCGCGACCGATCGGGCGCAGCTGGCCGCTGGCTTCGGTGATCGCCATGCGGGTCAGCCAGGCGTCGAACTCCGGCGCGCGTTTCAGGCCCAGCACCGAACGCAGGTAGAGGGCGTCGTGGAAGGAGGTGCTCTGGTAATTGAGCATGATGTCGTCGGCGCCGGGAACGCCCATGATAAAGGTGACGCCGGCGGTGCCGAGCAGGGTCAGCAGGGCGTCCATGTCGTCCTGGTCGGCCTCGGCATGGTTGGTGTAGCAGACATCGCAGCCCATGGGCACGCCCAGCAGCTTGGCGCAAAAATGGTCTTCCAGGCCGGCGCGGATGATCTGCTTGCCGTCGTAGAGGTATTCGGGGCCGATGAAACCGACCACGGTATTGACCAACAGCGGCTTGAATTCCCGGGCCACGGCATAGGCGCGGGCCTCGCAGGTCTGCTGGTCGACGCCATGGTGACCGCCGGCCGACAGGGCGCTGCCCTGGCCGGTTTCGAAGTACATCAGGTTGTCGCCTACAGTGCCGCGCTTGAGCGACAGCGCCGCCTCGTGGGCTTCCTTGAGAATGCCCAGGTTGACGCCGAAACTGGCATTGGTCTTCTCACTGCCGGCGATCGACTGGAACACCAGGTCGACCGGCGCGCCGGCCTCGATGGCCTGGATCTGGGTGGTGACATGGGTCAGCACGCAGCTCTGCATGGGGATCTCGAAGTGCTGGCGTACCTCGTCGAGCATCTGCCACAGGCGCATCAGGGTCGGCAGCGAGTCGCTGGCCGGGTTGATCCCGACCGTGGCATCGCCGGCGCCGTAGAGCAGGCCGTCGAGCAGGCTGGCGGCGATGCCGCGCACGTCGTCGGTGGGGTGATTGGGCTGCAGACGCACCGAGAGGTGGCCGGGCAGGCCGATGGTGTTGCGAAAGGCGGTGACCACCCGGCATTTCTTCGCCACCAGGATCAGATCCTGGTTGCGCATCAGCTTGCTCACCGCCGCGGCCATCTCCGGGGTGATGCCGGTGGCGACGGCCGCCAGGGTGGCGCTGTCGGTACTGTCCAGCAACAGCCAGTTGCGCAGGTCCCCGACTGTCAGGTGGCTGATGGGGGCGAAGGCGAGGGGGGCATGGCGGTCGATGATCAGCCGGCTGACTTCGTCGCTTTCGTAGGGGATCAGCAGCTCCTCGAGAAAGCGCTTGAGCGGCACCTCGGCCAGGGCCAGCTTGGCGGCCATGCGTTCTTCGTAGGTGGCGGCGGCCAGGCCGGCGAGGTAGTCGCCCGAGCGCGCCGGGCTGGCCTTGGCCAGCAGGGTCTTGAGGTCGGCGAAACGGTACACCTGGGAACCGATGGTGCTGTGGTAGGGCATGGAAGTTCCGCTCTGTACGAAAAGGCTGCCGCTAGGTTTTTATCCCGCCGCCCGGGCCTTGTCCAGCGGGGTGGATGATGGCGGTGGACAGGCCGAGGTCGTGTCCACCATCTTTCGAGTGGGCGTCAGACGACATCGCCGGTCAGCATGGCGTCGGCCGGCGCGGCGGCGCGCTGCTGGACGGTCAGCTGGAAGTAGACGAAGCCCAGGGCCATGAAGCTGAGGAAGACCAGGCCGATCAGGGTGTTGAACCAGGCCATCGCCACCAGGCAGACCAGCGCGAGCAGCATGGCTATGCCCG
>DATDTH010000382.1:0-6669 GCA_035290985.1 Pseudomonas sp.
CGGTTTTTTTGCGCCCGTCGATCAGTACAGGCAAAGAGCCAGCTGACAACCCTATATACTGCCCGCGCTTTTAGAGGGTATGAGCGTCATGAGTCGAGTGTTGAGCATTGTCCTGCTGATGCTGTTGGGGCTGGGCAGCGCCATTGCCAAGCCGGCATCGGTGGTATTCCTGAATCCGGGTTATTCCAGCGAGCCGTTCTGGGTCGGTTACACGCAGTTCATGCAGGCGGCGGCGGACGATCTGGGCATGCACTTGCAAGTCATCTATGGCGAGCGCGACATCGAACGGGTGCTGAACAATGCCCGCCAAGTGCTGGCCTCGCCAACACAGCCGGACTACCTGATTTTCGTCAATGAAAACTATGTCGGTCCCGAACTGCTGCGCCTGTTCGCCCAGAGCCGGATCAAGCTGTTCGCCCTGCACAGCACCCTGACTGCCGAGCAGCAGCAACGGCTCGGAGGGACCCGTGAGCAGTACGGCAACTGGATCGGCAGCCTGGTGCCCAATGACGAAGAGGCTGGCTACCTGATGGCCCAGGCCCTGATCCAGACCGCCCGGGGCAAGGCCGTCGAGATGCTGGCGTTTTCCGGGGTGCGCAATACGCCTTCGGCCCTCCTGCGCGAGCAGGGCCTGAACCGTGCGCTGGCGGAGCACCCGCGGGTGCGGTTGCAGCAACTGGTGTATGGAGAATGGAAGCGCCAGCGCGCTTATGAGCAGGCCCTGGCCCTGTTGCCGCGTTATACGGGCACCCGGCTGGTGTGGTCGGCCAATGACGAGATGGCATTCGGGGCGATCAAGGCGGCCAGCGAATTGGGTGTCGGCGGGGACATCCGTTTCTCCGCGTTGAACAACTCTCAGGAAGTCTTGCAGGCCCGGGTCGAGGGCAGGGTCAGCGCCCTGGTCGGTGGCCATTTCACCCTGGGCGCTTGGGCCATGGTGCTGTTGCATGACTACCACGCGGGGCATGATTTCGCGCGTCACGGTGGCAAGGACCAGGTTGCGCCCTTGTTCCGCCTGCTTGATGCCAAGCAGGCCGCGCACCTGGCGAAACGTCTCGAACAGCCGGGTTATGGGCTGGATTTCCGGCGTTACAGCCTGGTTAACAGACCAAGGCTGCAGAACTACTCCTTCTCGATCGACGCCCTGTTGCGCTAAACGCCGGCCAGGTGCAGCACCAGCTTGACCACGCCAAAGATCACCAGCACGAACAGGGTGGTGAAGAGCAGGCCGAGAAGGATGAAATGGCTGGGCTTGCCCTGGGTGAAATCGCGCTCACGGTTCTTGCCGCTCTGCACGCCAAAGGCGGCCGCCAACACGCTTTGCAGCATCTGCCAGAAGGTCGGGGGCTTCTTGTCCTGCTCGTCCATGTACGGCTCCTTTCTGAATGGGTCAGTCACACTTTAGTGCAGTTCCCTGAGCGTCGTATCCATGACGAGGAGGATGGCACTCACCTGGATGCGTTATGCTGGGCCTTATCAGTGGCTGTGGAGGAGGGTGTGCTATGAAGGTTTTCCTGCTTGCAGTCTTGCTGCCCGGCCTGCTCGGAACGGCGGCCCTGGCGGCCGAGTCCCAGCCGCGCCAGCCGATCATCGAACGGGTCTATATCAGTCCCGGGGCCAGCGGCAGCATCGGCACCTCGTCCCGCTACGAGAGCCATGACCTCTATGGCGGCCAACGCCTGCCGTACAGTTCGGGGCAGGACTCTTCCATAAGTAGCCAGGGCAGTTTCCGGGTCCAGGGCAACCTGATCCAGGGTGTCGACGAACGCGGCATGGGAAACGGCCGCCCGTATAGCGTCCCGCGGCAACCCTAGCGGCGAACAGTCCGCGCCTTATCCGATGCCCGAGGAAGGGCGCTTGCGCTTATGCTATCGTTTTGATTTGGCTGAAAAAGCGCCGCGGAGCTGTCGATGAAGTTCATACACCAGCGCGAACACCTGAACGAAGACGATATGGTCGTCATCGAGTGCTCGCAACCCTGCAATATCCGCCTGATGAGCGACGCGAACTTTCGCAGCTTCAAGAATGGCGGGCGGCACAGCTACCACGGTGGCGCGTTCGACAAGTTCCCGGCGAAGATCACAGTGCCGAGCAGCGGCTTCTGGAACATCACCATCGACACCGTCAGCCGTCGGGCGATCAGCGTCACCCGCAAGCCAACCCTGAGCCACTCCATCAAGCTCGTTCGCAGGTCGGAGTCACGCCTGAGCTGATGGGGGCGGGCAATTCCAGCAGGGCCTTGGCCTGCTCGATAACGGCGTGCCCATCGTTTTTCAGGGATCAACGGGCGGGCAGATGACGAGGAACTTTGGCCTGGAGCAGCGCGACCAAGGCCTCGTCCATATAGTCGTACTCATCCGGGATATCGAGGCAGATGATGCGTTTGCTCCCCAGGTGAGGCTGGAACTTGGCGGCCAGCTTGCGGCGATGGGCGCGCTCCATGACGAAGATCACGTCGGCCCAAGCCAGCAACTCGGAACTGAGGGGGATATCCGCATCCTTGCTGATACCGGCGGAGGCCGTTTCCACGCCTGGCCACTCGGCAAACACCTGCTCGGCCGTCGGGCTGCGCAGGCGGTTCTTGCTGCAGAGAAAAAGCAGGTTTAGCACTCAATGTCGCTCCTATGTGCCGCTGCAAATTCCAGTGCGGTTTCACGAGAAATCTGTCTGCATATGGGAGACAGACGCCGCTCTACGAAGAACCCTCACTCGTCATACCCGCGAAGGCGGGTATCCAGAGACACCGACTTGTCCCCGAGCTCTGATTTCCTGCTTGCTCGCCGAGCATTAAGACGGTTTACCAAAGTTCGTAGGCTAGGAAGAGTTGCCGTTCGGCGAAACCCAGCGGGGGCCGCGAGGGGTTTCGCCCCCCCAAAAAATAAAATACGATTCTACGCCAGTTTACCTTTTTGCGGAAAAACGGGCCTTGTTCGCTGAGCCTCAGGACGGTATTGACGAAAAGCGCAGCTGTCCTGGGAAGGGCCGAATTAATGCGCGCCAGGCGGGTCCCAGGCCATTCACCACAGCCCGAGTTATTAGTACCGTCGGGGATTCGTATGACTAAGCCGCTGAGGCGGGAACGTCAAATATGCTGTCGGGCCTGTTGCAAGAGCGTTTTGTTCTATTGGCGCACCTTGATAATCAATCTGCCCTGGCTACTCTGGGTAAGATTGTCAATTCTTGACGATTAAGCAGAATATTTCTTCCAGGTATATGTGCTTGTTTATTGTCTTAAGCGCTAAAGGGGAAGATGCAGTTATAAATGCTTCAGTGAGCGTGAACTCTAACAAGGATGGAATCATGAGTGCTTCTAGCAGCGTAATGCCGGTTTTGTCATTGGCTTCATTTGTTCTAATTGAAACCTTGAGTTTTTCTGTTGGTGCGACAGAAATCAGCCAACCCGCATTCAACTTCACCACCCAAGAATTGCAGCGATTGGCACCCTCCAGCATTCGGCTGTCTTTCAGTAATGAGCTGTTCCTGTACGGGCAGGATGCCGAAGCCTTCGATCTGGACAGCTATCTAGCCGTCAATGCACCTTTTCTCCGGGATAAAAAAGAGCTTATCGCCCACTGGAGCGGTTACTACAGCATCAACCCCAAAGTCCTGCTGACGTTGATGGAACTGCAGTCAGGTCTGATCTCCGCGCCCAGTGAGGAGAAGCTGAAGGCGCCTTTTGCCGGGCTTTCCGATAAACGTGGTTTCGAGAAGCAGTTGCGCGATGTGCTAGGGCAGTTGTCGCAGCGCTTCTATGGCTTCGAAGCGTATCGACGCAACCGCGCGCGTCTCGCCGAAAAGGCGCTGAGCACTGATCCGGGCACACTCAACGGTGCGACAGCGGCCATTCTTGGGGTGCTCCAGCGGCCCAGCGAGAGCCCTGCTGCGCTCAGTCAGGGCGCCTCGCTGCAGTACTTCAGCCAAGTGTTTGCGCAGTTGTTCAACGCCAGCACCAAGCAGATGTTCAAGTTCGAATCCGTCGAACAGGCGACAGTTGCTGCGGCCGCCATACCGCCTTCAACCATGATGCAGTTGCCGTGGTATCAAGGTTATTCGTGGAAATCCAACGGCGCACATTCCCATACGGGGTCCGGTTCGCCGTACTCGTCTATCGATGTGTCCTATGATTGGCCGCGATGGGGCGCGCAAACTTATAGCGTGGTGGCGGCTCATTCGGGGCGGGTAACGGTATTTTCCCGTTGTCAGGTCAGGGTAACTAATGACAATGGTTGGGCGACCAACTATTACCATATGGATGGGGTAAGGGTAAGCAACGGCGAAAATGTAGTGAATGACACCAAGTTGGGCGTCTATGCGAGCAATCAAGGTAGCGCATTATGCCAGGGCGGAAGTTCAACTGGGCCGCATTTGCATTTTTCATTGCTGTATAACGGCCGCTATGTCTCATTGCAAGGCGTAAACTTGGGGCCGTTTCGCGTGAATGTGGGCTCTTATAATTACGATAATGCCTGCAGTCGTTTCTATTTCTATAATGTGCTCGCAAATAATTACCAATGCGCCTGGAGTGCTTTGTACAACTCGGGGCCGTTGAACTGATTGTTGTTACTCAGGTCTTTAACCGAGGTCGCCGTGCTGTAATGCTCGGCGAACCTCGGGCGTTAGTGGCTCAGTGAGAGCGCCCTGGTGGATCAGAATAAAGATTGTCTTGTTTAAGATGCCTTGACAAGAAGTCGAGTATTCTTCTTTCGTATTCCTGTGGTGTATAGGCATAAAAATTGGTGTGTGCTGCGCCCTCAACCATCCAAAACGATTTGGGGTGCGGCGCGCTGTCATACAGGACTCTGGACTCGGCTAGCGGTGTATGCCGATCGAGACTTCATTTGCAACTCCCTGCTTGAAGTGAGTGCGCAGGATAGCAGGCTATAAATACCCCATGCTCCGGCTATATTTCGTCATACCCGCGAAGGCGGGTATCCAGAAATCTTCGGTCAACCCGGAGCTCCGCTGCCCCGGATTGCGCCAAGGCTTATCTGGGCTACAAAACCGCTTCGGCGACGTCCGTAGGCTGGCGTAGAGCCGCTGTCCGGCGAAACCCAGCGATGCGCAATATCCCTTGATCGCCAAACCGCCAGACGGTCAACGACGAGGTGAAGTGCTGCAGTGCTGCCGTTGATCCTAGTTTTTTTAAGGATGGCTGCGGCGGTATTTGAATGCCTCCTCGCATGCCGGGAGATCGTAAAACCTGGGGGTACCACCCTGTCGATTGCCGTTGTAGCCAGACGTCTTGCGCTTGCAGTCCGCTTCAGTGTCCGTGCCGCGCTTGGAGCTCATGCACTCGACAAATGCTTGTGCGCGAATGGGCTTCAGTTTGATTTCTCGTGCGGCTTCGCAGCGCTGGTCGAGTTCGGCTTGTGTGCGATCGACTCTGTTCTGCTCGGATTCGAATGCCAGAGCCTGGTTCGTGCAGGCGAACAACGCAGCTATGAATAGGAGGCTGGAAGTTTTCATGATCATCCTTGAGCAGGTTTTAAGTCGGGTGGCCCGGGTGGAAGGTTCCACCCAGGGCTGTAAAAACCTCTAGTAGTCATACCCCAGATTCGGCGCCAGCCAGCGTTCGCTGACCGCCAGGTCCTGGCCCTTGCGCGCGGTGTAACTGTCGACCTGGTCCTTGTCGACCTTGCCCACGGCGAAGTACTGGGCTTCCGGGTGGGCGAAGTACCAGCCGCTGACCGAGGCGGCAGGGAACATGGCGTAGTGTTCGGTGAGGAAAACGCCGCTGCGGCCGGCCTTGCCTTCCTCGGCCGCCGGGTCGAGCAGGTCGAACAGCGTGCCTTTCTCGGTGTGGTCCGGGCAAGCCGGGTAGCCGGGCGCCGGGCGGATGCCCTTGTATTGCTCCTTGATCAGCGCCTCGTTATCCAGGCTTTCGTCCTGGTCGTAAGCCCAGTAGGTCTTGCGCACTTGTTGGTGCAGCCATTCGGCGCAGGCCTCGGCCAGGCGGTCGGCCAGGGCCTTGACCATGATCGAGTTGTAGTCGTCGCCGGCGTTCTGGTAGGCCTTGGCCACTTCCTCTGCGCCGATGCCCGCGGTGGTGATGAAGCCACCGACATAGTCGGTCAGGCCGCTGTCCTTGGGCGCGACGAAGTCGGCCAGGGAGAAGTTCGGCTTGCCGTCCGGCTTGATGGTCTGCTGGCGCAGGTGATGCAGCTTGACCAGGGGCTGGCCGTCGTCGCCATAGAGCTGCAGGTCGTCCTCCTGCACCTGGTTGGCCGGCCAGAAGCCCAGTACGGCGCGGGCGCTGATCAGCTTTTCGTCGATCAGCTTGGCGAGCATGTCCTGGGCGTCCTTGAACAAGGCGGTGGCCGCTTCGCCCACCACTTCGTCGGTGAGGATGCGCGGGTATTTGCCGGCCAGGTCCCAGGAGATGAAGAAGGGCGTCCAGTCGATGTACTGGGCCAGGACCTTCAGGTCGATATTGTCCAGCACCTTGACCCCGGTAAAGGTCGGCACCGCCGGCTGGTACCCGGCCCAATCGAATTTCGGCTTGTTCGCCACCGCCGCCGCGTAGCTCAGGCGCTCGGTGCGCGAGCTGCGGGCGGCGGTGCGCTCGCGCACCTCGATGTAGTCCAGGCGGGTGCGCTCGACGAAGCCGGCCTTGAGCTCCTTGGACAGCAACTGTGTGGCCACGCCCACGGCGCGGGAGGCGTCGGTGAC
>DATDTH010000383.1:0-3809 GCA_035290985.1 Pseudomonas sp.
AAATCGCCTTCCTGCTGGTAATAGCCGACCCCGGCCTGAAAGGCACTGTCGCGCTCATGGGTGTCCAGCACCCGGCGCAACTCGTCGATCTCGGCCAGGGTCATGCGCTCGGCCGCCAGGCGACAGGCCATGCCTTCCAGGGATTCGCGGATCTCATAGAGTTCGATCAGTTCGGCATGACTGAGCTCCACCACCCGGGCGCCCACATGGGGCACCCGCACCAGCAGCCGCTGCCCTTCCAGGCGGTGGATCGCCTCACGCAGGGTGCCGCGGCTGATGCCGTAGGCGCGGGACAGCTCCGGCTCGGAGATCTTGCTGCCCGGCGCGATGTCACCGCGGACGATGGCGGCCTGGATGCGGCGAAAGACATGCTCCGACAGGGTTTCGGAATCATCCGCAAGCACCGCGGGGGTTTCGAGGATATCGCGCATAGTGTCGACAACTCATCAGGCAATTGAGCAAAAAGTACGCTCACAGCCGCAATCTGTCAAACATACTCATACTATTGTCGACAGTACCGCCTTTTCGCGGCCCGAGCGCCGCGGATCACAGATGACCTGCGTAAAGCGGCGTAAGCGTCTGTCACCACAGAAAAAGCCCATGCTAGAATGCGCACCGCACAGGCCCGCCAGGTTGCCCTGCGGTTGCCTGCTAGACTGCAACGCCAGGCGTACGCAGGCATGTGCGCCCGGTCACGTCGAACGCGATACAACGTCCTAGGATTTATGAGACTCAAGCCTTCCGCCCTCACGCTCTGCCTGCTCCCCGGTCTGGGTCTCGCCGCCGACAAGGCCATCTATGGCCTGAACGAATACGCCGCACTCGCCGGCATCGACCTGGAAGTGGCGGCCAAGCTGGACACGGGGGCGAAGACCGCCTCCCTCAGCGCCCGGGATATTCAACGCTTCAAGCGGGACGGCGAAACCTGGGTGCGCTTTTACCTGGCGATCGACGACGCCCATGCCTATCCGATCGAACGCCCGCTGGCGCGCATCAGCAAAATCAAGCGACGCGCCGGTGATTACAATCCCGAAGAAGAAAAGACCTACACCGCCCGCCCGGTGATCGAGCTGGCCATCTGCATGGGCAAGGCCCGCCGCCTGATCGAAGTGAACCTGACCGATCGCAGCGCTTTCCAATACCCGCTTCTGATCGGGTCCGAAGCGCTCAAACGCTTCGATGCGCTGGTCGACCCGAGCCTTAAATACGCCGCCGGTAAACCCGGTTGCGCCACCGCCGCACAGTCTGCCGAGTAATCCACATGCGCTCTCTTAACCTGCATCTGAAAGTCCTGATCACCGTCCTGGTGTGCCTGGGCGTTCTGGTTACGGCCTACCAGATCTTCTTCCTCGGCATTCCGGTGACCGCAGACGAAACCGACGATCTGTGGAACATCGACGCCAAGGTCGAGTTCCAGGCTTCCTCCCGCGAGCCGGTCAAACTGCAAATGTTTGTCCCGCCCCTGAACCAGGATTACGTCAGTTTGAACGAGAGTTTTATCTCGAATAACTACGGCGTGAGCATCAATCGTGTGGACGGCAACCGTAAGGTCACCTGGTCGGCACGGCGGGTCAATGGCAGCCAGACCCTCTATTACCGGCTGGTGCTGACCAAGCGCTACAGCGGCGAGAAGCCCAAGGCCAAGGGCCCGATCTTCCGTGACAGCATTGTGGTCGAGGGCCCCGAGAAGATCGCCGCCGAAGCCCTGATGGCGCCGATCCGCCAGCACTCGGCGGATGTCGAGACCTTTATCAGCGAGACCATCAAGCGAGTCGGCCAGAGCGACGACAACGTCAAGCTGCTGCTGGGCGGTGATGCCTCGACGCCGAACAAGGCCAAGGTCATCGAGTTGCTGCTGTCGATCGCTCATGTGCCGATGGAGCGCGTACACACCATCCGTCTGGTCGCCGACCAGCCGCAAAGCCCGGAGCTGTGGCTGCGCAGCTTCAACGGCCAGGACTGGCTGTACTTCAACCCGAGCACCGGGGAACAAGGACTGCCATCCGATCGCCTGATGTGGTGGACCGGTGACGAGCCCCTGATCAGCGTCGAGGGCGGCAAGAAAGCCCAGGTCAGCTTCAGCCTGAACAACAGCGAGATGAACGCCATCCGCCTGGCCAAGCTGACCGACGAAAACACAGACGCCGAATTTCTCGAATACTCGCTCTACGGCCTGCCGCTGTCGACCCAGCAGACCTTCATGATCATGGTCATGATCCCGATCGGCGTGCTGGTGATTCTGGTGCTGCGCAACCTGATCGGCCTGCAAACCCTCGGCACCTTCACCCCGGTGCTGATCGCCCTGGCCTTCCGCGAGACCCAACTGGGCTTCGGCATCGCGCTGTTCACCATCATCACCGCCCTGGGCCTGAGCCTGCGCTCCTACCTCGAACACCTGAAACTGCAGATGCTGCCGCGGCTGTCCGTGGTGCTGACCTTCGTGGTGGTGCTGATCGCGATCATCAGCCTGTTCAGCCACAAGCTGGGCCTGGAACGCGGCCTGTCGGTGGCGCTGTTCCCCATGGTGATCCTGACCATGACCATCGAACGCCTGTCCATCACCTGGGAAGAGCGCGGCGGCAGCCATGCGATGAAGGTGGCGGTCGGCACCCTGTTCGCGGCGACCCTGGCGCACCTGCTGATGAGCGTGCCGGAGCTGAGCTATTTCGTCTTCACCTTCCCGGGCGTGCTGCTGATCCTGGTGGGATTCATGCTGGCGATGGGTCGCTACCGCGGCTACCGCCTGACCGAGCTGTTCCGCTTCAAAGCCTTCCTGAAGGATTGAGCCATGATCGGTCTATGGAAAACCTGGAAGGCCCTGGAAGCCAAAGGCATCATGGGCATCAACCGGCGCAATGCGGACTACGTGCTGAAGTACAACAAACGGCACCTCTATCCGATAGTCGACGACAAGATCATCACCAAGAACCGCGCCATCGCGGCCGGTATCGATGTGCCCGAGATGTACGGGATCATCGATACCGAAAAAGGCATCGACAAACTGCGCGAGATCATCGGCGACCGTCCCGACTTCGTGGTCAAGCCGGCCCAGGGCGCCGGCGGTGACGGCATCCTGGTGATTGCCGATCGCTTCGAGGAGCGCTACCGCACCGTCTCCGGCAAGATCGTCAGCCACGAGGAGATCGAGCACCAGATCTCCAGCATCCTCACCGGCCTCTACTCCCTGGGCGGGCACCGCGACCGCGCGCTGATCGAGTACCGGGTGACTCCCGACCCGATCTTCAAGAGCATCAGCTACGAGGGCGTGCCGGACATCCGTATCATCGTGCTGATGGGCTACCCGGTGATGGCCATGCTGCGCCTGCCGACCCGCCAGTCCGGCGGCAAGGCCAACCTGCACCAGGGCGCCATCGGTGTCGGCGTCGACCTGGCGACCGGTGTGACCCTGCGCGGCACCTGGCTGAACAACAAGATCAGCAAGCACCCGGACACCACCAATGCGGTGGACGGCGTACAGCTGCCCAATTGGGACGGCTTTATGAAACTGGCCGCCGGCTGTTACGAGCTCTGCGGCCTGGGTTATATCGGGGTCGACATGGTGCTGGACCAGGACAAGGGCCCCTTGATTCTGGAGCTCAACGCCCGCCCTGGCCTGAATATCCAGATCGCCAACGATTGCGGCCTGGTGCACCGCGCCCACGCGGTCGAGGCGCGCCTGGCCGAGTTCAAGAAGAGCGGCACCGAGGAAACCCCGGCGCAGCGCGTGGAGTTCGCCCAGCAGTTGTTTGGCCACGTGCACCCCGCGGAGATCTAAAGCCCTCCGAGGGGTTGCATCGAAAAAGCCCGAC
>DATDTH010000384.1:0-5446 GCA_035290985.1 Pseudomonas sp.
CAGGCCCGCGACCTGGGGCCGGATGAAGCGCTGAAGCTGCGCGATGCCGGCACCGTGCAGTCGTTCGAGAAACTCAATGCCGCCGCCCTGGCCAAGCACCCGGGCGCGACAGTGGAAGAAACCGAACTGGAAGAAGAATACGGTCGCTACCTCTACCAGGTGGAACTGCGCGATGGCAAAGGCCTGCAGTGGGACCTGGAACTGGATGCGGTGACCGGCGAAGTACTCAAGGACCATCAGGACGATTAATGAACCCAGGCATTTTGTTCCGCCACGCCAGCCGCGCGCTGCTCCTGGCCAGTCTGGCCAGTCTGGCGACGGCCCGGGATCTGGACCAGGACGAAGCCCTGCGCCTGCGCCGCGAGGGCGTGATCCTGCCGCTGGAACAGCTGCTGCAACCTGCCCTGGGGGCTTACCCCGGGGCGACCCTGCTGGAGGCCGAACTGGAGGAGGAGGACCAGGTGCTGGTCTACGAAGTGGAGCTGCTGACCCGCGAGGGCGTGGTGCGTGAACTGGAACTGGATGCCCGCGACGGACGCATCCTGAAGGACGAGGAAGACGACTGATGCGGCTGCTGTTGGTGGAAGACCATGTGCCGCTGGCCGACGAACTGCTCGCCGGGCTGGGCCGCCAGGGCTACGCAGTGGATTGGCTGGCCGATGGCCGGGATGCGCTCCATCAGGGTGCCAGCGAACCCTATGACCTGATCATCCTCGACCTCGGCCTGCCCGGCATGCCGGGGCTCGAGCTGCTGCGCGCCTGGCGCGCCGGTGGCCTGGCCACCCCGGTGCTGATCCTGACCGCCCGGGATTCCTGGGCCGAGCGGATCGAGGGATTGAAGGCCGGTGCCGACGACTACCTGGGTAAGCCCTTCCATCCCGAGGAGCTGCAACTGCGCATCCAGGCCCTGCTGCGCCGCGCCCATGGCCTGGCCAACCAGCCGCAGTTGCAGGCCGCGGGGCTGGAGCTGGACGAAGGACGCCAGTGCGTCAGCCGCGAGGGCGCCGAGATCCAGTTGACGGCGGCGGAGTTCCGCCTGCTGCGCTATTTCATGCTGCATCCCGGCCAGCTCCTGTCCAAGAGCCATCTGGCCGAGCACCTGTATGACGGCGAGACCGAGCGCGACTCCAATGTGCTCGAGGTGCTAGTCAATCGGCTGCGGCGCAAGCTGGGACAGGAGGTGATCGAGACCCGCCGCGGCCAGGGTTACCGCTTCAGTGAGCAGCTCGAGTGAGGTCGATCCAGCGCCGCTTGAGCCTGGGGTTGATCGGCGTGCTGCTGGTGGTTGGCCTGCTGCTGGCGCAAACCAGCCTCTGGCTGTTCGACCATGGCCTACGGCGCTACCTGGAGTCCGGCCTGGAGGAAGAGACCCAGGGCCTGCTGATTGCCTTGGTGCGTGGTCCCCAGGGCATCCAGCTGGATGAGCAGCGCCTGGCCCCCGGTTATCAGCGGCCCTTGTCCGGGCATTATTTTCGCATCGATTTTGCCCCGACCGTCTGGCGCTCGCGTTCTTTGTGGGACAGTGAACTGGCGCGGCCGGGGGCCGTCGGCCTGCAAGGGGAACTGGCCGATGGGCCGAGCGGACAACGGCTGCTGGTTTATCGTGCCGACTACCGGCGCTTCGGCCAGGCGTTGTCGATCAGCGTGGCCCAGGACTATACCCCGGTGTTGCAGAACTTTCGCCGCGTACAGCAACTCGGCCTGGGGTTGGGCGTGGGCAGCCTGCTGCTGATCCTGCTGCTGCAGCGCCTGACGGTGCGTCGGGCGTTGCGCCCCTTGGAACGGGTGCGCCAGCAGATCGCCCAACTGCAGCAGGGCCAGCGCAGCCAACTGGACGGCCGGGTGCCCGAGGAGCTGGAGCCGCTGGTGGCGCAGATCAACCATTTGCTGGCCCATACCGAGGACCGGCTGAAACGCTCGCGGCACGCCCTGGGCAACCTGGGCCATGGCCTGAAGACGCCCCTGGCCGTGTTGCTCAGCCTGGCGGCGCGGGAGGGGCTCGATCCGGCGCTGCGCCAGGCCCTGCAGGAGCAACTGGGACAGATCGAACAGCGCCTTGGCCGCGAACTGGGTCGCGCGCGCCTCAGCGGCGAGGCCTTGCCCGGCGCGCAGTTCGATTGCGCGGCGGAGTTGCCGGGGCTGTTCGCCACCCTGGAGATGATCCACGGGGCGGAGCTGGCACTGTCCTGGGAGGCACCGGCCGGCTTGCGCCTGCCCTGGGATCGCGAGGATCTGCTGGAGCTGCTGGGCAACCTGTTGGACAACGCCTGCAAATGGGCCGATGCCCGGGTGCGGCTGAGCATAGTCGAGGAGGCGGGCGGCTTTCGTGTGCAGGTGGACGACGATGGCCCCGGCATAGACCCCGAGGCCCGGGAGACGGTACTCGAGCGTGGCAACCGGCTGGATGAGCAGGTCGCCGGTCATGGCCTGGGGTTGGCCATAGTGCGCGACATGGTCGAGGCCTGGAGCGGCGACCTGCAACTGCTGGACAGTCCCTGGGGCGGCCTGCGCGTGAGTATCGAGCTGCCCCGGCGCGCCGCCCCTCGGGGTTGATGGGCGGCTCGGTGTGCGGTACCAGAGAATCAGCCCCGGCGCGCCGCCCGTGGGTGATGGGCCTCGTTCAGCCCTTGGCGTGCTGTTTCACCCAGACGGCATAGGCGTCGATGAACTTCTGCAGGAAGGGCCGAATATTGTCACCGAGCGTGCCGTGCTCGTCGAAGAAGGCGCCGGCACCGCCCAGGTAAGCCTCCGGTTGCTGCAGCACCGGCACGTCGAGAAACACCAGGGACTGGCGCAGGTGGTGGTTGGCGCCGAAGCCACCCACTGCCCCTGGCGACGCGCTGAGCACCGCCCCCGGTTTGCCGCCGAACGCGCTCTGGCCATAGGGGCGCGAGCCGACGTCTATGGCGTTCTTCATCGGCGCCGGCACCGAGCGGTTGTATTCCGGGGTCACGAACAACAGGGCGTCGGACGCTTTCAACTGGTCGCGAAAGGTCCGGTAGGCGGCAGGTGGCGGGACTATATCGATGTCTTCGTTGTACAACGGCAGCTCACCGATCTCGACTATGTTCAGCTTCAGCGAGGGCGGGGCCAGATCGGCCAACGCCAGGGCGATGCGGCGGTTGATCGACGCCTTGCGCAGGCTGCCGACGAGAACGGCGACTTTGTAGACCTTGTCCATGTGCATGACTCCTGGCTCTGGGCAATTGGATTGAAGACTTGAACCCAGAACTATAGTGCGTCCTGTTGGACAGGCGAGGGCGGCGAGCAAGGAGTATTGCGCAGCGCTGGGTTTTGCCGGACAGCGGCTCTACGCCAGCCTACGGATTTCGCCAGGTGCTTTTCGAAGGGGGCCGTCTTCGGCGCCGAGCTGTCGCGCAGCAAACCAGGATCGCAGTGGGGCATGAGAAGAGAGCTTGCGGCGATGCGCTTTTCGTAGGGTGCGCCGTGTGCACCGGGAGGTCGGCACCCGCCGCAATGCCCCGGTGCGCTGAGCACACCCTACAAGAGCATGCCGATCCGTGTTAGTCGGAGGGGACGCCCGTCCTCGACGCCGAGTCCAGCAGTTGGTGGACTGTCCCTGAACAACGCGCCGAGCGTAGCGACGCCCGATCCACCCTACATCCAAGGCAGGACTTGTTCGTCGAGCGGCAAGACGGACGCTAGTCGCTGCTCTGATCGTTGCAGACACTCAGGATCCGCGAGGTCGCGGTCTCGGTTTCAACGCCCGGCAGGTTGTCGAGAATGCACTGGTGGTATTTCTTTTCGCTGCCGAACAGATAATTGCCATCGATATGCAGCTTGCTGCAGGAACGCTGGATATAGAAGGCCGCGCGTTCGGTCTTGGCCAATGCCTGGTACTTCAAGACACAGGCGTTATAGGCTTCGTTATCGGAGGCGGGTGTCTGTGAGGAACCTGCAAGCATCAGCAGCAACAGCGAACTTAGTCTCTTGCCCATGTCGTGTGCCCGGAATTAATAAAACGGATTGAGCGGCTGCTCGAGGCTATTGGACCTGTTTTTCCGGATGGAATATAGCCGTGCGGGAGCCTTTTGCGGCCGCGCACTGTCCATTGTTCGAATGCCTCTGGAGACGAACATGGCGCGCAAACATTTCAAAGCATACGAGGCGGTCTCTTCGGCCTTCCCCGCAGGCGAGGCCTTCAAGGCGGTGATCGCCCTTAAACGCCGCGACAGCGACGAGGATCCACTGATCCATCAGGTGACCAATCGTTTCTACGATCTGGCAGCCGAGGCGGATGAGGCCGCCAATGCGGCATTGAACCGGGTGCTGGAGGTCGATGAGTTTGGCGAGCTGGTCTGGGAAAATAGCGGGGAATAGCCGTCGATAGGGCTGGCCCATATGTGGTAGGGCTGGCCCATTTTTTGTAGGGCTGCCCCATGCTTCTGGGCTTGCACGGGGCTGAACCAAAGCCCCGAAAAGTTCGGGGCTTGCCTTGTCAGGTCAGTCCATCATCTTATGGGTATCGGCCAGGCGCTTGGCCATTTCCAGGTGCTGTTCCAGCTTGGGCAGGGTGCTGGTAGCGAACGCCTTGATATCGGGATCCTCGGCGTCTTCGCTTTGCTCACGAAAGAGTTCGATGGTCGCTTCGTGGGCCTCGACCTGATTGTTGGTATAGGCCTCATCGAAGGATTCACCCGAGCGCAGTTCGAGAATCATGGCCTTGGCCTTGTTCATCAGTTCGGCCTCGGTGGCGACCTCCAGGTTCTTGCGTTTGGCAAGGTCTGCCAGCTCCTGGTTGGCCTGGGTATGGTCCTTGATCATCTGTTCGGCGAAGCGCTTGATCTCGGGGCTGGTGCTTTTTTCCAGGGCCATCTTCCCTGTTTCGATCTCGGCTATGCCCTTGGCGGAGGCTTCATCGACGAAGTCGTCTGGACTGTCCCCCAGGGCCTGAATCGCCCAGGCACCGAGCAACAATGCCAGGCCGGCGGAGAGTAGGGATTTATTCGGTTCGTTCATGGCGGGTCACCCTCTGTGGTGTGGATGCCGCGTGGCGCATCACGGCATCGGTCGAGTCATTATCAACAGCCACGCCATTCGAATGACCGGGCGGGCCCACGAGGGTTCAGGGTTTTTACCCGGCGAGACCAGAAGTTCTTACATACCGTTGGCGAAGGCCGGGTCGGTCATGTCGATGGCCGCGCGCACCGGCTTGAGGGCCGTGCCGTACTTGACCAGTATGTCCAGGGCATAGTCGATCCGCGCGTGCAGACGCTGCTCCGTTTCACTGGCGGCCTCGGGGCCATTGAGCAGCTGTTCCACCTGGCGCAGGATCAGGTGTTCGGGCAGGTAGCAGAGGCGGCAATTCTTGTAGCTGGAGGCGCGCAGCTCGCTGATCGGGTAGGCACCGCCTATGCCGGAGGAGACGCCGACCAGCAGACCTGGCTTGTGGGCCAATTCGGCCTTGCTGGCGTAGATGAAGAAG
>DATDTH010000385.1:0-13028 GCA_035290985.1 Pseudomonas sp.
CTGGCCCTGGCCACGCCCGCTGGCCCGGTAACGCCGCCCGCCGTGCCGGATCAGCTGGCGCTGTTTTAATGGCTGACCCCGGCCGATCCGTCGGTGTGCATTTTGTGCATTTTGTGCGGTGGCGGGCAAAAACGCCCATTGCCGGACCCTGCGGATCGGCCTAAGATGCGCGCCTTCATCAATCGCACCGCAAAGGAGGGTTTTTCATGCACGCAACGATCATCCTTTGCAGGCCGCGTCTGGGTTAATCGCCCGCGCCGTTGTCGAAACCCTTCGGGTTCTTCTTCAACGGCCCCGCACTCCGGTTTTTTCTCACGCCTTGGCGTATGACTTCGTCCTGGGCGAAGCCTGAAAACCCGCGCGTATCGCCTGCCCCCAAATCCTCAAGATTCTCCCCATTTGGATGGGTATATGGGCACTTGCATTCGTAATTTATCCGACGGCATCGTTTTGATCGCCGCGGACGACACCTGGATCGAAGGAAAAGCGATCCAGCAACTTGAAACCACCGCACGCCTGCCGGGCATGCAACGGGTCGCCGGCATGCCGGATCTGCACCCGGGGCGCGGCTATCCGGTCGGCGCGGCATTCTTTTCCGTGGGTCGGCTGTATCCGGCCTTGGTCGGCAACGATATCGGCTGCGGCATGGCGCTGTGGCGCACCGATATGGCCGTCGCCAGGTTGAATCTGGACAAGCTGGAAAAACGCCTGGGTAGCCTCGATGCGCCGCTGGACGAAAGCTGGCAGGAGGCGGTCGAGGCCTTCGCCCTGCCGCACTGCGGTCACGAACGCGCGCTGGGCACCATAGGCGGCGGCAACCATTTCGCCGAACTGCAGCAACTCGACGAAAGCTACGACGCCGACGCCCTGGCGCTACTGGGGATCGACCGCAAGCGGCTGTTACTGCTGGTGCACAGCGGTTCGCGCGGCCTGGGCGAGGCGATTCTGCGCGAGCAGGTCGAGCTGTTCGGCCATCAGGGCCTGGAGGCGGGTAGCGCCGCCAGCGCCCATTACCTGGCCCGTCACGATGGCGCGTTGCGCTTTGCCGAAGCCAACCGGCAACTGATCGCCCGGCGCATGCTCGAGCGCCTGCGCGCCGAGGGCGAGCAACTGCTGGACATGAACCACAACCTGGTTTCGCCCGCGCGTATCGATGGCCTGGACGGCTGGTTGCACCGCAAGGGTGCCACGCCGTCCGATCAGGGCGTGATGGTGATTCCCGGCTCCCGAGGCGACTACAGCTACCTGGTGCAGCCGCTGGCCGACGAGCGCAGCCTGTTGTCCCTGGCCCATGGCGCCGGGCGCAAGTGGATGCGCAGTGAGTGCAAGGATCGCCTGGCCTCGCGTTATAGCGTCACGCAACTGGCGCGTACGGCCTTGGGCAGCCGGGTGATTTGTGCCGATCGGGCGTTGATTTACGAGGAAGCGCCGGAAGCCTACAAGGCCATCGAGTCGGTGGTCGGCGCACTGCGCGAAGCTGGGTTGGTACGGGTGCTGGCGCGGCTCAAGCCCGTGCTGACTTACAAGACCCGTGGGGAGTGCTGATGCTGCTGCTATTACAACTCTCCGCAGCCCAGGGGCCTGCCGAATGCTGCCTGGCAGTGGCCAAGGCGCTCAGGCGTCTACTGGAACAGGCCATGGAGCAAAACGTCGAGGTGCGAGTGCTGGAGGAGGAGGCCGGCGCACGCCAGGGCACCCTGCGTTCCGTGCTGCTGGCCTTGAGCGGTGAGCAGGCCGAGGTGCTGGCGGATACCTGGAGCGGTTCGCTGCAATGGATCTGCGTCAGCCCGTACCGGCCGAGCCATAGGCGCAAGAACTGGTTTTTTGGCGGCGCGCGTTTTGCCGCGCCGGCGGCCAACCTGGAAAGCCAGATCCGCTTCGAAACCCTGCGCTCCTCCGGTCCTGGCGGTCAGCACGTCAACACCACGGACTCGGCGGTGCGTGCCACGCACCTGGCCAGCGGCATCAGCGTCAAGGTGCAGAGCGAACGCAGCCAGCACGCCAACAAGCGTCTGGCCCTGTTGCTGATCGCCCGCAAGCTGGCCGAGCAGCAGGACCAGGCGCAGGAGCAACTGCGTGCCGAGCGGCGCTTGTTTCATCAGCAGGTGACTCGAGGGCAACCGAGCCGGGTGTTTCGCGGCGAACGTTTCGAGCCAGTCGCCGATTGAGGCGGCTTCAGCGCCAGAGCGGTTGCTGGGGCGGGCGCGCCGGCGCCAGATTGAGGTACTGCACCAGGCGCGGTCGGCTGCCCTGGTTCGGCCCGGGCCCATGGGGTAGCGCCGGGTGCCAGATGATCAGGTCGCCGGCGGCGCCGGCAATCGGTTGGGCGCCCAGGGCCTGCAGGTCGCACTGGCGCGGGTCGCTGCCGGGGGGCAGGTCCGCCAGCCAGGCCTCGATCCGCTGCTGGAAACCCGCTACCAGTTGCAAGGCGCCCTGCTCGGCCGGGGTGTCGGTGAGGTAGAGCAGGGCCTGGGTGCCGAACGGGATGGGGGTGACCAGGCTGACGTCCCAGTGCAGCCCCGGACGCTGGGTATGCTGGCCGGGCTGTTCGGGTGGGTGGAAACCGACCCGGTCGGCCGACACCCAGAGGTCGCTGCTGCCCCAGAGCTGGGAAAAGGCCTTGTGAATCCGCGGCGAACGGCGGTTGGCGTCCAGGGCTGGATGCTGGATCAGCGGCACCATCACCCCCTGGGGACGGGCCTGGTACCAGCTGGACGGCTGGTCGAGCCGGGCAGCGCTGGCCTGCAGAACCGCCTCGACCGCCGCTTCACGGTCGGCTCGCGGCACGGCGTCGCGCAGCACCACATAGCCCTGGGTCTGCCAGTGGTCCAGATCGGCGGGGCTGAGTACGGCCGGCAGGGCGTCGATTCGGGCCAGGTCCCGGGCGGTGGCGGCCGGTATCGGTTGTTCCAGCACCGCGGCGTTCAGTCGTTCCAGCTGGGCCGTGGCGGGCGGGCCGGCGGTGGCGATTATCCAGTCTTCGAAGGCGGCGAAGTCCGGGCGTTGCTGGAACAGCTGGCCCAGGCCCTGTTCCAGGCCGATGCCCAGGGCGTGCAAGACCAGACCGTCGAGCGGGTCAGCCGCCTCCTGCAAGCCCAGGCACTGGCGCTGCGTGCGCGACCACAGGCGTTTGAGCTGGCAGGCGCCGAGCCGGCCGGTGTCGGAGGGGGCGGCGAGGGGCGGGATCGGCATGGGCGCGGCTCGAAGGGACGAGGCTCACGTTGTATAGCCTTCGCCGGCTTTTTTCCAGCCTCCCAGGGTTCAGGTGGGACCGGGCAGGCTCAGCAGCAGGGCCAGCACCAGTCCCAGGCTGGCGGCCGCCAGCAGGGTCTGCAGGGTGATCAGGCCGGCCATCAGGTGACTGTCGCCGCCCAGCTGGCGGGTCAGCACATAGGCGGTCGGGGCCGTGGGCAGGGCGAAGAACAGGATCAGCAGGCTGCTTTCCAGGGCCGGCAGCTGCAGGGCGCGGGCCACGCCATAGGCCAGCAGCGGCATGCCCAGCAGGCGCAGCAGGCAGTTCCAGCCCAGGGCCGGCATTTCCCCGCGCAGTTCCTGGGGGCGCAGCGCGGCGCCGACGCAGAGCAGGCCCAGGGGCAGGCTGGCGGCAGCCAGCAGGCCGAGCAGGCGCTCGCTGCCGCCGGGCAGGCCGAGGCCGAGCAGATTGACCAGGATACCGGCCAGGCAGGCGAGAATCAGCGGATTGCGGGCGATGGGCAGCAGCAAGGCGCGGGGGCTGACCCCACGTTCGGCGGTCAGGGCCCAGACCGACATCAGGTTCACGGTCGGCACCATCAGCGCCAGCATCAGGGCGGCCAGGGTCAGCCCGGGCTGGCCGAACAGGCTGCCCACCGCGGCCAGGCCCAGGTAGGTGTTGAAGCGCAGCAGACCTTGGGTCAGGGCGCCGAAGCGCCCGGCGGACCAGCCACGCAGGCGCTTGCCCAGCAGCAGCAAGGCCCAGGCGATCCCCAGGCCGAGCAGCACCGCCAGGGCCAGGCGCGGCAGCGCCGGGTTTCCCAGGGGTGCCGTGGCCAGGCTGCTGAACAGCAGGGCGGGAAACAGGATGAAATAGTTCAGGCGTTCGGCGGCGGGCCAGAAGGCCTCGCCGGGAAAGTCCCAGCGGCGCAGGGCATAACCGCCGACTATCAGGGCGAACAGCGGCCAGAGGGCCAACAGCAGATCGATCACCGATTTTTTCCTGGATTGGAGGGCAGGGACGTTCCTCGAAGTGGCCTAGAATCCCACGCCTGGCCCGAGGAATGACATCGCCATTGCCGGGTCTGAACCTGGACCAGCGGATTCGAAGGGAGCCTTTAGCATGCCTGAATTGCACCATGGCGGTTGTCACTGCGGCGCCCTGCGCTATCGATTTCGCGCCCCCCTACGGGATATCGCCCACTGTCACTGCTCCGTCTGCCGACGCACCACGGGCGGCATCCTGACCACCTGGATCACCGTGCCCCTGGCCAGTTTCCAATGGCTGGCTGGCGTGCCCATCGAATACGCCTCGTCGGCCAGTTGCCGGCGTTATTTCTGCGGGTGCTGCGGGGCTCAGCTGACCCTGTTCACCGACCTCAGCCCGGACACCCTGGATATCACCATCGCCACCCTGGACCACCCCGAGCAGGCCCCTGCGGACCGGCATATCTGGGTCCAGGACCGCCTGCCCTGGTTGCAGCTGGATGGGCAACTGCCCGAGGAGGAAGGGGAATTTATTCCGCCCGGTGGGGCTTAGCAGGCTGTTGAAAAACTACCTGCGTTGCCCCTCTTGATGAAAAGAAGGGGGCGTTAAAAACACGCTCGGAATGCTCATTTACACCTCGTAAACTCGTATGCGAGCCCAGTCCGCTTCCTCGCCTGTTTTTGTCGGGGGCGCCTAGCCTTGTCTCGGCTGCCTCGCCTACATTTTTCAACGGCCTGTTCGGGTGGGGCAAGAGCGCGGAAAGAGCCTGCGCCTACCTTTAAAAAGAAATCCTTTTGCCGTTCAAGGCAACCGCAGGCCGCCGGCGGCCTGATGCAGGCTGCGCAGATGGCCGCCGAGCTGCTTGAGGTTGGCCTCGCTGGCGTGCAGCTCGAGACGACGGGCCGGTTCCAGCAGGCGGCGCACCTCGAGGTCGAGGTCATCGCTCAGGCGCCGCAGTTGCTGCTGGCGGCTGGCGCTTTCCCGTTCCAGGCCTTGCCACTCGCCTGCCTGGGGCAGGCCGTAACCGCCGTCCAGCAGTTCCGCCGGGCGGCTGAGAAAGCCGCTGTTGGCCAGCAACTGCTCCAGGGTGCCGCCGGCCTTGGCGAAGGTGCCGTCTGGCTGGTCGCGGGCCGTCAGGTAGTTGCGCTTGAGTTCGTCCTGGGCCAGCAGCAGCTGGCGGCGCAGGGCGGCCTGTTCCAGCAACAGCAGGGCGGCGGCGGTGCGCAGGTCGGCCTGGGCGAACCAGGGCAGGCGCGCCTCGGCCGGCAGGCTCAGCCAGTCCTCCACCTGGGCCTGGGGCACCGGCAGGTGGGTCTTGAGCACCTCGAACATGGCCTGGTAGCGCTCGCGATAGGAGTCGAAGCGATAGCCCAGGCGCAAGGCCTCGCGGGGGTCGTCCAGCACGCTGCTGTCGGCCAGGCCCCGGGCCACCAGCAGGTCGAGCAGACCATTGGGCATGATGCTGTCGAGGTCGCGCAGGGCCGGGTGGTCGGTGCCGCTGCGCAGCAATTTCAGGGTTTCCACCGCGCAGTTGTTGGACAGGAAGTAGTAGTCGCCGTCGTAGCTCCAGTGCAGCTCGGTCGCGTATTCGACCAACGCCTGTAGGGCCGGGCGCTCGAGGCGTAGCGGCACCGAGGCCAGGCCGCGCAACTCGACCTTGGTGTATTCGTCTATGACCTGGGCCAGGGGCAGCACGAACAGGCGCGAGGGGTAGGCGCCGTTCAGGCCGTCCCAGCTGGACAGTTGCACGTCGCCGACGAAGTCGCGGTAGGACAGCACCAGATGCTGGTCCAGGTCCAGGCGACAGGCCGGGCCGAGAGGCCGGTCGGGCGCGCAGATCACCAGGCGCAACATGCTGTGGCCCCAGCGGCTGGCCCAGGCCTGGTTCGGTTCGGCCAGCAGGTAGTCGACCGCGTAGACCCGCCGCGGGTCGATGCGGCCCAGGGGCTGGCGGGCGAAATCGCGCCCGGCGTTCAGGTAGGCCTGGGCCTGGGCGCAGGCCGGCTGCGGGCTCGGGGCCCAGGCGAAGTGCTCGCTGAAATAGCGCTGCAGGGCTGGACGGCGGCAGGCATAGCCCGGGTCGAGGAGGAAATATTCCATATTCACCGCGACGAATTCGCGGGCATTGCTGTGCTCGTAGGCATCCGGGCTGCGGGCCACCTGGCCGTTGTGCGCCTCGCGCTGGCCACGGCGGCCGACGGCCTGGGGCCAGCCGGCCAGATCCAGCAGGCGCGGGTCGTCGCTCAGGGTGAAGCGCCGGGCCGTCTGCCCCCGGCATTCGCCCGGCAAGCCGACCAGGCCCAGGCTCCCGGCCCGTTGCCGGCAGCGCTGCAGCAGGGTCCTTTGCGTCGCCGACCAGGCCGCATCGCGGTCGTAGAGGTGGCTGAGTTCGTGCAGCAGGGTCGCCAGCAGTTCCTTGCGCTGGGTGCCGTGGGGCCGGGGGGTCTTCTGCCGGGCGGCGCTGCCGTCGGCCAGGGCGGGCAGCAGCCGGGCGTTGAGTTCCAGGGCAGTGAAACTGCGGGTGCGGCCATAGGCCTGCTCCGGCAGGTCAGCGGACCAGCGCACCCGCACCTGGCGATCCAGGCGCTGGACGAGGAGCGGCGGCAAGGCCGCCATGGCCTCGTCGAGCAGCGTCTGGCTGGCCTGGCGTTCGGCAGCATCGAGGCCGTCCGTGTTCAGGCTCAGCCGCAGATCGGCCTGGCTGGCGGCGCTGCTCAACAGGAGCGCGAGGAACCAGCCGAGTCGGCTCAGGCCCATGCTTTACAACGCAAGAATAGCCTCGGCCAGGGCCTGGTCGGAGGCGCCCTGGGCTTCGGGCACGCGCGCGCGGATGGTGGCCAGGGCGGCTTCCAGCTGGACGCCGCGAATGGCGCCGGCGCTGGCGACATAACTGGCCGCGTCGTCGCGGGCGGCCAGGACGATCTTGGAGTCGCGGATCGAGGTGGTGGTGTCCGAGGTGAAGTCGAAGGTGCGGTCGAGCGCCCGGACGATGATATTGCTGGTGGCGACCAGGGTCTGGGCCTGGGCACCGAAGGCGGTGAACAGCAGGGCGAGGGCGATCAGGGGTCTGCGCATGAAAAGTCTCCGCTTCATGAATGATTATCTGGGGGTATTAGACGGAATAAGGCGTGGACAGTTCAGAGCGCGCGGGCGAGTCGCTCGGCGTCCCTCCAAGGACGCCGAACGGGGTCTTCGGTCAGCGGGCGAGAATCGCCTCGGCCAGTTGCCGGTCGTCGGCACGTAACTGCGGCGCCTCTTGGCGAATATACAGGAGCGCGGCTTCCAACTGCGCGCCGCGGATGGCACCGGCGCTGGCGACGAAGCTGGCGGCGTCATCCCGGGCCGCGCGGACGATCTTGTCGTCGTTGAGGGAGGAAGACATATCGGAGGTGGTATCGGACATCTCCATCGTGGCGCCACCCACAGCATCCGTGGTGGCGACAAAGCTGGTGGCGAAGGCGCTGGTGGCGGTAACTGATAGGGTTACGACGGCAAGCAAGCGCAGAAGGGACATGGAAGGTTCCTCTTTGGAGTTAGATTAGAGGCGTGGAGCCTCACGAGCCCTATTATTGGCCAAGATCTGACAGGTTGCATCTCGCTTGGTTCGGGACCGGGCCTAGCGCGGATTTTTCCATCGCGAGGTTTCGCTGGCGCTTGCAACGCCGCTCAATAACTGGTGGTATGCGTTTCTGTCGAATCTAGCCGCTATCTTCCCCGCCTTGTATTGCTTAACCGGCGATCCTGGGGCTTAAGGATCTTGGCTTCGATGGCACAGTTCAGGCACAGGGAGTACCTGAACGCTTAACTTGATTCTCCAGGTTTGGTTCTCCAGCTTTGGCCAAAAAACAGTAAGAGCACGTCACCGTCCGTCGGTGGAGTGCCCGCACGGATGCTGCTGGCAAGCCAAACACATGATTATCCTGATCAGTTCAAAAATCGGTAAGACCGATATCAATGCTTCGCTCGGCAAGCCCGAGTACAGCTATTTTTTCCTGATGCAAGAGTTCGTCCCCGTCCTGCAACGGCTGGGCACTGTCATCGAAGTCCGCGATGGGGCCGAGGTGGACGCGCTCTTCGAACAGCACCGGGCCGCGGGTCAGGCGGTGGTGTTTCTCAGCTTCAGCCCACCCCACCAGGTCCCTCTGGACCTGAACTGTCCGACTGTGGTGGTTTTCGCCTGGGAGTTCGACAGCCTGCCCTCGGTGGCCTGGGAGGGCAATCTCCAGAACGACTGGTGTTACAGCTTTTCCCGTGTCCAAGGTGCGATCTGCACCAGCCGGGAAACAGCCCGCTTGGTCGAGCGGGACGGTCCCAGCGGTTTCGCGGTCACCGCCTTGCCTGTGCCCATCTGGGAGCGCTATGCCGAGCCCGCTGCGGCCGAAGGCCTGGAGGTGGAGCTGGGCGAGCGGCAATTCCCTTTTGCCGGCATCGTGATCGACAGCCCAATTCTGGGGCTTTCCGCTGATGGTCTGGTGCGCAAGCCTGAGCCTGTTGTGTTCGAGTCTCCCGAGCCCGAGCCCGAGCCCGAGCCCGAGCCCGAAATTGAAACGGTGCCGACAGGGCCCATCCCTCGGCGCGCGGCCTGGCCTCTGACCAAGGTGCTGTCCAAGGGCTGGTGGCATGAGGTGCGTCAGCCCCTGGGGCCGTTGCTTGTGCCCCTGGAGGAGAAGGCAGTCGAACCGCTGCCGCCAGAGCCTGAGCCAGAGGCCCCGGTGGCTCCGCCCGAGCTGCGTCAGCTCAACGTCAACGGGGTGGTCTACAGCACCGTGCTGAACCCGGCGGACGGGCGCAAGAACTGGGTCGACCTGGTCACGGCGTTCTGCTGGGCGTTCAAACACACCGAGGACGCCACCCTGGTGCTGAAGATGACCCACCACGACCTGGAGCATTACCGGGTCGTGCTGATGACCCTGTTGTCGCGACTGGCGCCCTTTCGTTGCCGCGTGTTGGTGCTGCACGGCTTTCTCGAGGATGAGCAGTACCGCGCGCTGATCCGCGCCAGCACCTACTACGTAAATGCCTCGTCCTGCGAGGGCCTGTGCCTGCCGCTGATGGAGTTCCTGTCCAGCGCCAAGCCGGTGATTGCCCCCGATCATACGGCCATGGCCGATTACCTGGATGAGCGCTTGGCATTCCTGCTCGAAACGTCCCTGGAGCCGACCTGCTGGCCCCATGACCCCACCGGCATGCTGTTCACCCACAAGCATCGCCTCAATTGGCAGTCCCTGATGGAGGCCTTTCGTGAGAGCTACCGTGTCGCGCTGAACGATCCGGGGCATTACCAGGCCATGTCGCGCAGTGCTTACCAGCAGATGCAGCGTTTCGCCTCGGTGGCCTCGGTCAGCGCGCCGCTGGCGGCTTTTCTCGACGAGCTGTTGTCGCCAGCGGCCGAATCACCGAGGGGCCTGCGGGTCGCCAGGAGCCTAGTCGAATGAAGATTCTCGTTTACTCCCAGGTCAATGCCGCGCGCATCGCCTCCAGTCTGGGCTTGCCGGAGTACAGCTATTATTTCGTGCTGCGTGATTTTCTGCCGGCGCTTCGACGCCTGGGCGATGTGCAGATAGTCGAGACGCCGGAGCTCGAGGTCGACGCTCTCTATGACCAGGCCTGCGCTGCGGGCGAGCGCTGTGTGTTTCTGTCCTTTTCGCCGCCGCAGAAGACTCCGCTCGCGCTGCGTTGCCCGACCATTCCGGTGTTTGCCTGGGAATTCGACAGCATTCCCAATGAGCACTGGCTGGATGAGTTGAACCAGGACTGGCGTTATGTGCTGGGCCAGTGCGGAAGCGGCATCACCCACTCCGGCTTGACGGTGCAGGCGGTCCGGGCTGAAATGGACGCTGAGTTTCCGATCATCAGTGTGCCCTCGCCGGTCTGGGACAAGTACCAGGCGTTTCGCGAGCAGCCCTCGGCCCTGCCGCTGAAGCAGCCCCGGCGGATCGAGGTGCGCGCCGGGGTGGTGCTGGATACCCACGATGTGGCCCTGGCGCCTTATATGCCCGGGGTCGGTGCGGTCGCCAATGCGGTGAGAGCCGCCAGGGCCCAGGAGCGGTCCGACAGCCAGGTGTCAACTCCCAGCGACGTCCCGCTGGTCCAGCCCTACCGCCAGCAGTCGAGGCTGCAGATCAGCCGTCGCTACCTAGGCGAATGGTACCTGCGCGCGGTGCGTGAGCTGTTGCTGCGCCGGCCGCGTCGGGCATCCGCGGGTTCCGCCCTGGCGCTGGTGGCCGAAGATGAAAGCCAGCATCTGGAACCGCGCAATACCGTGGAGCCCTTGCGCCTGCCCAAGTCCGGTGTCACCCCCCAGACCCCGGAATGGGGACTGGCGCCTTGCAGTTTCGAGCTGTCGGGGGTGGTCTTCACCGCCCTGTTCAACCCTTATGACGGGCGCAAGAACTGGGTCGACATGCTTACGGCCTTCTGTGCCGCATTTAAGGACACCCCGGGGGCGACACTGCTGTTCAAACTCGGTCATCACGAATACCAGTCCGCGCTGAACGACATGCTGATGTGCATGGCGCGCATGCCGACCTTTCGCTGCCGGGTGGTGCTGCTGCAGGGCTTTCTGGAGGGCGCCGAATTCGACAGCCTGATCCGCGCCAGCACCTTCATGGTCAATGCTTCCCACGGCGAAGGTCAGTGCCTGCCGCTGATGGAGTTCCTGTCCTGCGGCAAACCGGCGATCGCCCCGCGGCATTCGGCGATGCTCGATTACATAGACGAGGAGGTGGCCTTCGTCGTCGACAGCTGGCTGGATGCCTCGGCCTGGTCCCACGACCCGCGCCTGGCCTACCGCACCCGTCGCCATCAGATCGACTGGACCTCCCTGGTCGAGGCCTACCGTCGCGCCTATGCCTGTGTGACGGAGGACCCCGAGCGTTACGCACGGATGTCGGCCGCCGCCATCGAGCGCATGCGCGGCCACTGCTCCCTGGCAGTGGCCAGCGAGCGCCTGGGCGAGTTTCTGAATCTTGAGAAGGCGCCCCGCCCATGAACCCATCCGAGCTGTTTCGTCGCCTGGCCGGGGCGGAAAACGATCGGCGATCGGTCGAGACGATCTGGGAGGAAATCATCCACGGGCCGAACTTCGTCGACTCCCGTGATTGCGGGCTGGTGGATGCCGTGCAGAGCGGCTGGTACCTGGGCGAGAGCAATGAGCTGTTCAAGGGCTTTGCGGTCGACGCCGAGGACAGCGTGCTGGATATCGGTTGCGGTGCCGGCGGTGCCACGCTGTTCTGCGCCAACCGCGGCGCCCATGTGGTATTCGTTGACGTAGTGGTCGAGAAGATCGAGGCGTTGCGTGCACGCGTGGCCCAGACCCCGGCGCGCCAGGCCGAGGGCTGGGTCTCCGATGGCGGGCCCTTGCCGGTGACCGATGCCAGCATGTCGCGGGTGATCGCCATGGAGGTGCTGGAGCATGTCGAGGACCCTGCGGCTTTTCTCGCCGAACTGGAGCGGGTCGGCCAGCCGGGTGCCCTCTACCTGCTAGCGGTACCGGACCCGGTGGGCGAGCATATGCAGAAGCGCTTCGCCCCGGCCTATTACTTCCAGCAGCCCAACCATATCCATATCTTCGAGCGCGAAGCCTTCGGTCAGTTGGTCACCGAGGCCGGGCTGGAGATCGTCCGCCGCGATGCCTTCGGCTTCTTCTGGACGATGTGGATGTTCCTCTACTGGACCTCGGCCAAGGCCGCGGGCGTCGAACTGGATGGCACCTCCCACGACGTGGTGCAGCCGCCCTACCCGCCGCTGCTCAATGACTGGGCCAAGCTCTGGATGAGGGTCATCCAGATGCCCGAGGCGGCCCCGATGAAACAGGCCCTGGACCAGTTGTTGCCCAAGAGCCAGGTGATCATCGCACGCAAGCCCGGGCGTGCCTGAGATGAGCACGCGTATCGCCGATATCGAGGTGTTGCGGGCGGTCGCCGTGCTGTTCGTGCTGTTCCAGCACCTCGGCAGTCTGTTGCCCTGGGGCTCGCCGACCCTGGAAGCGCTCTATGGCTACCTGGGCGGCACCTTCGGGGTCGACCTGTTCTTTGCCGTGTCCGGTTTCGTCATTGCCCGCGACCTGATCCCGCGTCTGCGCGCGGCCTCGGACTGGCGCATGGCCTGGCGGATCATGGCGGCCTTCTGGGTGCGGCGGATCTGGCGCCTGTGGCCCTCGGCCTGGCTGTGGCTGGGGCTGATCCTGCTGGCGGTGGTGTTGTTCAATCGCAGCGGTGTTTTTGGCAGCTGGGAGGCCAATCTGCAGGCGACCCTGGCCGGAATTTTTCATTACGCCAATGTGCGCTTCGCCCAGCTATTTATGGTCAGCGAGATAGGCGTGAGCTTCGTCTACTGGAGCCTGTCCCTGGAGGAGCAGTTCTACCTGCTGTTTCCTTTGCTGATCCTGTTGATGCGCCGTCACCTGGCCTGGGTGCTGCTGGTTGTCGCCCTGGTGCAGATCGGCCTGCCGCGGGCACACCCCTACCTGATGATGTTCCGTACCGATGCCCTGGCCCTGGGCATCTTGCTGGCCCTGTGGAGCGGCCAAACCTCATGGCAGGCAACGCTGAGGCTATTCACCGGCCTGGGGCGCTGGGGGTGTCGATTGCTTGCGGCGGCGTGCATCGGTGCCATGGCGCTGCTGAGCAGCCGTCTGGAGCTGACCGCCTATGCCATAGGTGTGATCGCCCTGCTGTCGGGCGTGCTGGTGCTGATGGCCTCCTACAACCGCGACCTGCTGGTGCCTGTGGGCCGGCTCCAGGCGCTGTTGTTATGGATTGGTGCGCGCTCCTATGCACTCTACCTGATCCATGTACCGGTGTTCTTCGCCACCCGTGAAGTGTTTTACCGCGCCTTTCCCGAGCAG
>DATDTH010000386.1:0-4016 GCA_035290985.1 Pseudomonas sp.
GGCGACTCTTGCCCATGAAATGCTGGCCGAGGTGCCAGTCGGAGGTGTGCAGGATGCGCATGCCGGGAAACCCTGTCGTGATCAGGAGCGCATCTTACTGCCCCCGGCGCTCCCTTGAACATTTCCCGCGCCCCCGACGCCTGACGATCGGCGCTGGGTTTCACCGGACAGCGGCTTACGCCCTCCGACGGACTTCGTCGAATTAAGGCGCCGCCGGCTGCCGTAGCGCGGCCTGGCGCGGTATGCTCGAGCACCACCCTGGCCGAATGCCGCTGGTCGCCCATCAAGGAGAACCCTGCCGTGAACACTGCGCCCCTCAATGCCGGTCGCCTGAAACTGCGTGGCGTCAACCTGGGCAGCTGGCTGGTGCTGGAGAAGTGGATGGTGCCGAGCCTGTTCGAGGGCCTGGCCGCCACCGACGAAACCACCTGGTGCGCCGAGCTCGGCGAACAGGCCACCGAACGCCTGCGTCGCCACTGGGAGACCTGGATCACCCGCGAGGATTTCGCCTGGCTGGCCGAACGCGGCCTGAATGCCCTGCGCATTCCGGTCGGTCACTGGATCTTCGGCGCGGACTACCCCTGGCACCGCAGCTACGGCGAATGGCAACACCCCTTCGTCACGGAGGGGATCGAGGTGCTCGATCGCGCCTTCGCCTGGGCCCGGGAGCTGGGCCTGCACATCGTCCTCGATCTGCACGCGGCCCCCGGCTGCCAGAACGGTTTCGACAACGGCGGGATCAAGGATGTCTGCGAATGGCACACCCGCCCGGAATACCTGGAACACAGCCTGAGCGTGCTCGAGCGACTGGCCGAGCGCTACCGCGACGAGCCGGCCCTGCACGCCATCGAGGTGCTCAACGAACCCCGCTGGGATGTGCCGACCGACTACCTCAAGCCCTTCTACCAGGCCGCCTATGTGCGCATCCGCAAGCATTGCCCGGCCGAGCGGGTCGCGGTGATCATCCACGACGGTTTCCGCTCGTTCCGCGAGTTCGTCGATTTCATGCAGCCGCCGGCCTACGCCAATGTGCTGTTCGACATCCACCGCTACCAGTGCTTCGCCCGCGAAGACATCGACCTGGACATCTACGGCCACATGCGCAAGGCCGCCGGCGACTGGAAGCAGGAGGCCGACGCCATCATCACCGAGCTGGGCCTGCCGACCATTTGCGGCGAATGGAGCCTGGGCCTGGACCTCAAGGTGGTCTCGCTCTGGGCCGAGGGGCCGTTCAACCACGCCCTGGAGCGGATGGACAGCTTTCAGGAAAACGTCGCCTACCGCGGCTACGCGGCCGCGCAGCTGGCGACCTTCGAGAAGTACCAGGGCTGGTTCTTCTGGAACTACAAGACCGAGACCACCGCGGCCTGGAGCTTTCGCGCGGCGGTCGAGCGCGGCTGGTTGCCGTCACAATTTGCCTAGGGCGCAGTCGACGCTGGCGCAGACCAGGTAACGGGGTTCCTTCAGCCGGTTGAGCACCAGCTTACGCTGGTAGTGATGCTCCAGGCGCACATGGAAGCTGATGCTCAGCAGGGTGATATCCGGCATCTCGCGCAGCAGGTCCTCGATCATGCAATCCTCGGCCTTGGGGTCGAAGGCGTCGGTGGCCTCCTCGAGGAACACCCAGGCCGGCCGGTGCAGGAATAACCGCGCCATGCCCAGGCGCTGCTGGGCCCGCAGCGGCAGCACCCGGTCCCAGCTGTCGTCATCGTCCAGGCGCGCCATCAGCCAGCTCAGCCCGGCGCACTCCAGGGCCCGGTGCAGGCGGGCCTCGCTGAACGACTCGACGCCCTCGGGGTAGCACAGCACTTCACGCAGCGGCCCCTCGGGCAGGAAGGGGCGCTGCGGCATGAACATCAGCTCCTTGCCGGCCGGCAGCTCGATCGCGCCATGTCCCCAGGGCCATAACCCGGACACCGCCTTGAACAGGGCGATGGTCACCTGCGGATCACCGCAGATCAGCACCCGCTCACCATGCTGGACCTCGAGGTTCAGGCCCTCGAGCAGCACTTCACCCTCGGGGCTGGCCAGGCACAGATTGACCAAGCGCAGGCGACCCTGGGGATCCTGGCCGAGGTGGATGCGATGTTCGAGGTCCTGGGCCGCGCGCGCCTCGAGTAGTTGCAGGTCCTCGTACAGGGTCGACACCCGGTCCGCCGAGGCGCGGTATTTGGCCAGTTCACCGAGGTTGTCGATCGGCCAGGACAAGGCCGAAGTCAGGCGCTGGAAGGCCAGCGCCGCCTGCATCAGCATGCCCAGGCTGAGCGCGCCGGCAATGTACTGGGGCGCGGCCAGCAGAATCGGGAATACTGGCAACAGCGCGCCATAGCCCGTGGAAAACGAGACGATGCCCAGGTAGGCCAGGGTCTGGGTATCCCAGCGCTGGCGCAGCTGGGCGAACAGGCCCGCCGATTTCTTGCGTTCCTGGCCTTCGCCGCGCATCTGCGCGATCGCCTCGGAATGCTCCCGCGCGCGGCCCAGGCCAAAGCGGAAATTCGCCTCGGCGGTCTGCAGGCGGTTGGTGGCGCGGCTCAACGGACGCCCCAGAAGCAACCCGAGCAGGATCCCAGCCCCGGCGTAGAGAAAGGCCAGCAGCACCAGGTAACCGGGGATCACCAGGTTCGTGCCGGGGATGGGCGCAGAACCGGACAGGGCAAGCAGGATGTCGATAAAGCTGCCGAGAATCAGCAGGGAATAGAGCAGCGAATGACTGAGGCCGATGGCCGACTCGGTGGCAATGCGGATGTCCTCTGCGATACGGCCGTCCGGGTTGTCATGCTCGCCGCGGGTGAACTGCAACTGGTAATGCTGGGCACGGCCCATCCACTGGTTGAGCAGGCGATCGGTCAGCCACTGCCGCCAGCCCAGCTGCAGCCAACGCTTGACGTACATGTGCAGCGCCGTCACCAGCATGGTGAGCAGGAAGATCAGCACGAAGGTGCCCATCTCCCGCACCAGGTCGCTCAGGGAGCGCCGCTCCAGCACATCGAACAACTCACGGTTCCAGTAGCTGATCCACACCGCCAGCCCCACCTGGGCCAGCGTCAGCAGCACCAGCGCCAGGGTCATGCCGCGCACGCGCCATTTGTGCTCGCTGCGCCAATAGGGCAACGCCATGCGAAAAAACTGCCGGCCCCGCTTCTTTCGTTCAGCCATGGTGCTCACCCCCACCTCTACGCCACGACTGGGCCCCGAAAACGCTACGCTCCGGTTTCAGGTTAACCAGCAATATGCCGGTGTGCTATGGATCATTAGCCTGTTCTAGAGATTCAGTAGCAAGGGATGGTCCTCCGCATCACTGGCCATTGCCGCCACAAGGGTTATAAATAGCGGGGCGAGTAGCCAGCAAAACAGGGAGTCGGCATGCGGCGCATCCTCAACGATCTGAAAATCATCATCCTCACCAATCTGTGGATCATCCCGGTACTGGCCGGGCTGGTCGGGGCACTCTTCTACTTTGCCGCCCCGCCGCCGCCCATGCATGCGCGCCTGGCCACCGGCAGCGCAACCGGCGGCTACCATGCCTTCGCCGAACGCCTGGCCGAGGAATTGGCGCAGCAGGGCTTTCGCCTGGAACTGGTGCACAGCCAGGGCTCCCAGGACAACCTGGCCAAGCTCGTCGGCGGCGAGGTGGAGTTGGCCCTGGTGCAGAGTGGCCAGGAGCTGGGCCTGGACGATGCCGACCGCGCCCACCTGCACGGCCTGGGGGTGATGTACCGCGAGCCGCTCTGGCTGTTCACCGGGAAAGCGGTCGAGTTCCAGGGCCTGGCCGACCTGCTCGAACTGCGCCTGGCCATAGGCGCCGCGGACAGCGGCACCCAGGCCGTGACCGCGGCGCTGTTCGCGGCCAACCGTATCGAGCCGGAGCAGTATCCCGCCCCGTGGCAGCAGGTGGGCGGCAGCCGCGCCGCCGATGCGCTGATCGCCGGCGAACTGGATGCGGCCTTCTTCATCGGCCCGGCGGAGAACCCCTTGATCCAGCGCCTGGCCGGCGCACCCGAACTGCGCCTGGTCAG
>DATDTH010000387.1:0-3470 GCA_035290985.1 Pseudomonas sp.
CCACCCTGTTGACAAACGGCACCACGGTGCTGGGGTTCCTCTCGCTGTGCGCCAGCAGCGTGCTGCCCATCGTGCAACTGGGCGCGTTCGTGTCCCTGGGCCTGGTCTACGCCTGGCTGGTCAGCATCTTCGTCGTTCCGCATATCCTGGAAAAACTGCATGCCGCCAAGGCGCCGAGCAAGAAGATTGGCGAGCAGTCGTTCCAGCGGGTCCTTGGCTTCTTCACGCCGCGTCGCGCGCTGGTGGCGCTGATGCTTCTGCTGCTGCCGATCATGGGTCTCAAAGACCTGCGGGTGGACACGGACTACAGCGAATTCTTCGGTTCTTCCCATCCCTTGTCCGCGTCCTATGACGCGTTCGACCGGGTCGGCTTTGGACAGAATCCGATCGCCTTGACCTATAGCTTCGGCGGCAGCGGCGCCTATGAGCAGGCCGACAATGCCCAGCGGATCGCCCAGTTCGAACAGCGCCTGCTGCAGGACAAGCGAGTGGTTTCGTCCCTGACGGTCGGCAGCATTCTGCAGCAGGCGCACGATGCCTTCGCCATGGCGCCGCCGGGCAGCGCCCAGGTCGTCGACATGAGTGGCGATACCCTGGCGCAAACCCTGTTGCTGGCGCAATCCAGTGGCAACAAGGACCTGGAGGACCTGCATCGGCCGAACACCGTGCAGAGCCTGGTGCTAACCCCCTATATGAGTTCGCAGCAGCTCAAAGCCTTTATCGACGATATCCATGGTCTCGCGAAACAGACCCTGGGGGGCGATGTGCACCTGGCGATCAATGGCACCACAGTGTTGTGGGCGAACATGGACCAGGCCGTCAGCGACACCCAGCTGACGTCACTGATTTTCATGACGCTGGTCATCTTCGTCACCCTGCTGTACCTGCGCTGCAGCTTGAAGGTGGCGATAGTCGCGACCCTGGTCAATATCTTTCCATTGCTGATCATCTTCGGCGTCATGGGGCTGTTCGACATCCCGATCAACCTGGCCACGGCGATCATTGCCGGGATCCTGCTGGGGGTCATGGTCGATGACACCGTCCATGTCATCAGCACCACCAATCGCCTGGCCGAAGAGGGCGCAACGCCCGCCCAGGCCGTCGAGCAGACCATCAACACCACGGGCCTGACCCTGTTCAAGACCACCCTGGTGCTGGTGGGCTGTTTCCTGATCCTGACCACCTCCAACTTCGTGCCCACCGAGAATTTCGGCTGGCTGGTCAGCGCCGGGCTGTTTATCGCGGTGACCTTCGACTTGCTGTTCCTGCCCTGGCTGTTGGTGCGCCTGATGCCCAATGTCAGGCGTTTCAGCTATGGGCTGGGCAAGTAGTCGAGGGGTCTTCGGAAGGCCTGCCTACAGCGGTCGACATGGACCTCTGTAGGCAGGCCTGAATTACAACGACCGGGCTCACTGCGAAGCCCGGCAAATGCGGAAATGGAGTGCTGTGCATGAAATGGATGAACGCTGTGCTGTTGCAATTGCTGGTCGCGCTACCGGCCCTGGCTCAGGAAAATGCGGCGACCATCGCGCAAAAAGCGGCGGAGGTGAACCTGGGCTTCGTGGCCTTGAGCGCCGAGATGACCATGTCGATTTTCAGCGCGCCGAATGATCCCAATCCGACGGTTCGGCACTATGTGCTCAAGACGCGGGAAGGCCTGCGCGGTAACGACAAGGCCCTGATCGACTTCAAGAGCCCCTCGGCCATCAGCGGCACGCGGATGCTCGGTGTCGGCCAGGCGGATGCGGACAACGAACAGTGGCTTTACCTGCCGGCCTTCAGCCGGACCCGTAAAATTGCCCAGACCGCGACCTCATCCGCCTTCGTCGGTTCTGACTTCAGCTTCGAAGACCTGTCGCCCCTGTCGTTCGACAAGTACGACTATGGCGACCAGGTCGAAGAGGTGACCTATGCCGCGGCGGAGGGCGCCCCTCAACCGGCGTTCAAGATTACCCGCATCGCCCGCTACCCCAATAGCGCCTATGACCAGCAGCAGGTCTGGATCGATCGGGCCACCTACCGCGTGCTGAGGGTCGAGGGTTACAAAAAGGGCGTGCTGATCAAATGGTCGGCCTTTAGCGACTACAGCCTGCATGGCTCTTACTCCTGGCCGAACAAGATCAGCATGACCCATGTCGCGAAAAACACCCATACCGAACTCAGCACCCAGAAGGTGCAGTTTGGCCCGCAGTTGGCGCTCGATCGCGAGTTCAATCCCGAATTGCTGAGCGATTGAAGTCGTCATGATCAAGCCTATTCATCTGGGGCTGCTGCTGTCCCTGTTTGCCGGTGGCGCCTGGGCGGACATCGCGCTCACCACCTTCGATCTCGGGCTGGGCATGAGTGTCGATGCCTATGAGCACGGGGAGAAAGACCGGCCCGAAGAGGACATCTCCGCCCTGTACAGCATCAAGGCCCAGGCGGACGCCGGTGATGCATTCGCCGTTGCGCTGGAGGGGATAGGCGAGTGCTGTGACGACGACTGGTTTAACCTGAAGCGCTTGAATGCCAGCTATGCCACGGAGAACCTGCGTTTCCTGGTGGGCTACGACCTGCTGCGCTGGGGCAAGACCACGCTCTATTCGCCGGTGGACAGCATCAATGCCATCGATTACCGGGAAGACATCACCGGTCAGCAGAAACGCGGCCAACTGATCGTCTCGGCCAAGGCGCTCGACCTGTTCGGTGGCACCGCGGAGCTGGTGCTGGTGCCGAACAACCAGGACGACGAACTGCCGGAGTTCACCACCGGGATGCCGCTGCGGATGGCCAAGATCGAACCGGATCGGGACCAGGGTGGCGCGGCGCTGCGCTATTCCAAGAAGATCGGCGGCTTCCATCTGGGCGTTTCGGCCCAGGACATGGTCGCGCACCAGCGGCAAGTGCTGGGCATGCAGCTCACGCCTGACGGTGTTGCGCTGCTGAGCAGCCAGCCAAGGGCGCGTTTTGTCGGCTTCGAACTGCAGAAAGACCTCAGCTCGGCGCTGATCTTCTCGGCGGATCTTGCGGCGGGGAACAATCAGCTGGGGCGCAGTTCATCTTGGGACGACTTTCACGCCTACAGCCTGGGCCTGGATTATTCCTTGCCCTTTGCCTTCAGTGACGAACATACGGCCAACCTGGTGCTGGAAAAGCACTATGACAGCCGTGATGCACTGGCGCCGACCTTCTACCAGGATGACTGGTACCTGGGCGCCACCTATGCCCTGAACGACGTCTCCAATACCCTGGTGCGGGCCGGGGTCATCCAGGACAGCGAGTACCGCACCGACATCTACACCGCTTCGCTGGCGCGGCAATTTCTCGAGGGCCGCGCGTTGCTGACGTTGAGGTATTTTGCCGTTCAGGGTGACGAGCCCATGGACAAGCTGTACCTGTTCGAAGAGTTCAACGGCACCCGGTTGGAACTGATGTATGTGTTTTAACTGAGGGCGGGGGCCTGGCCGGTTTCGAGGCGCGCCGCGTCGATC
>DATDTH010000388.1:0-9812 GCA_035290985.1 Pseudomonas sp.
ATCAGAGGCTGCCCTTAATGGACTCTTTTCTGGCATAATCCGGCGCACTTTTTTCGATGTAGTAGCGCTTCGGCTTTTACTACAAAACGTATGGAGACTCGGCCGCTGGCCGACGGGGACCCTCATGACGCAAGCCAAGAACGCGGTGTACACCGACATCAGCGCCGCACAACTGATCGAAGAAGCCATCCGTCGCGGTGAGGGCGAGCTGGCCGCCAACGGTTCGTTGGTGGTGAAAACCGGGCACCGCACCGGCCGCTCCCCCGCCGATCGCTTCATCGTCCAAGAGTCCAGCACCCAGGCCGCCATCGCCTGGGGCGCGATCAACCGTCCGTTCCCGGCCGACAAGTTCGATGCCCTGTGGGAACGGGTTGAAGCCTATGTGGCCGCGCGCGAAAGCTTCGTCTCCCATGTGCATGTAGGGGCCCACCCAGAGCACTACCTGCCGATCAAGATGACCACCGAGACCGCATGGCACAACCTGTTCGGTCGCTGCCTGTTTATCGAGCCGGAGGCCTTCAATCCGAGCACCAAGCGCGAGTGGCAGATCATCAACGCCCCGTTCTTCGAATGCGTACCCGAGCGTGACGGCACCAACTCCGATGGTTGTGTGATCATCAACTTCGCGGCCAAGAAGGTCCTGCTGGCGGGTATGCAATACGCCGGCGAGATGAAGAAGGCGATGTTCTCGGTGCAGAACTTCCTGCTGCCGGATGTCGACGTGTTGCCGATGCACTGCGCCGCCAACGTTGGCGAAGACGGCGACACCACCCTGTTCTTCGGCCTGTCCGGCACCGGCAAGACCACCCTGTCGGCCGACGAAAGCCGCTACCTGATCGGCGACGACGAGCACGGTTGGGGCGTGGGCACCGTGTTCAACATCGAGGGCGGTTGCTACGCCAAGTGCATCGACCTGTCGGCCAAGAATGAACCGGTAATCTGGAAGGCCATCCAGTTCGGCGCCGTGCTGGAAAACGTGGTGCTCGACCCGATCACCCGTCTGCCCGACTACGCCGACGCCAGCCTGACCCAGAACAGCCGCGCGGCCTACCCGCTGGAACTGATCGAGAAGCGCGTCGAGGCCAACCGTGCCGGCGAGCCGAATGCCGTGATCTTCCTGACTTGCGACCTGACCGGTGTCTTGCCGCCGGTGTCGATCCTGAACAACGAGCAGGCGGCCTACCACTTCCTGTCCGGCTACACCGCGCTGGTCGGTTCCACCGAAATGGGGTCGGGCGGCGGCATCAAGTCGACCTTCTCCACCTGCTTCGGCGCGCCCTTCTTCCCGCGCCCAGCCGGCGAATACGCCGAGCTGCTGATCAAGCGCATCAAGGGCTTCGGCTCCAAGGTGTACCTGGTCAACACCGGCTGGACCGGTGGCGGTTACGGGGTGGGCAAGCGGTTCAACATCCCGACCACCCGTGGCGTGATCGCGGCCATCCAGAGCGGCGCGCTGGTCGGTGCCGAGACCGAGCACCTGCCGATGATCAACCTGGACGTGCCGACTTCGGTACCGGGCGTCGCCACCAACCTGCTCAACCCGCGCAACACCTGGGAAGATCCGGCCGCCTACGACGCCGCCGCGAAGGTACTGGCCCAGCAGTTCATCGAGAACTTCAAGAAGTTCGACGTGTCCGACGCCATCAAGAACGCCGGCCCGCAGCTGTAAGCGCAGCCCGTTTAAAAAAACCGCCTTCGGGCGGTTTTTTTATGCGCCAGGCGAAACCTGGGCAGGCACATTCGCTTTTCGTAGGGAGGGTTAACGTAGGATGGGTTGAGCGCAGCGATACCCATGCTGAAAGCCGCCCTCGCAAGCCACGCCGTGCCCGCCGCGCGGCGTAACCCGCCAAGGCGGATATTCATTCCGGCCCCGCCGACCTTGAGGGGCGCAGCGCCAGGCCCAGCAGCGCCACGCCATACATCGGCAGGCCGAAGGCGGCGATGGCCAGCAGCACCTCGGCCGGCTCCGGCAGCACCCGGGCCACCAGAATGGCGCCGCCCAGGTTGCGCACCAACAGCAGCACCCGGGGGTTGCCCGTGGCCACGGAACGGCGGTTCAGGCGGGCGAGCAGCAGCAAGGCCACCAGCAGGCCGGCGGCGAGCAGCAGCTCGCGCTGGCCACCCAGGCGGGGCAGGGTCTGCAGCGCGACCAGGGCGATCAGCAGCAGAACCGCGACGCTGGCCAGGCGCTCCAGCGGGGCCGCCAGTCGCCGGCCGAACACCGGCGCCCGACGCAGCAGCACGCGGCCGAGCAGGTAGGGCAGGGTCTGGCCCAGCAGGCAGACCAGCAGCACCTGGCCCAGCAGCGCGAGATCCAGCCTTGGCCCACCGAGCCAGGCGATGCCCAACGGCATCAGCAGCACCGCCAGCAGGCTGCTGCCGATGACCAGGTGCGCGGCCTGACGGCTGTCGCCGCCGGCCAGCCGGTGCAAGGCGGCACCCGAGGTGCCGAAGCCGGCAGCGAGGCACAGGGCCAGGCCCTGCAGATGGGCCGGCTGCCCACCCAGGCCGGCCAGCAGCGCCAACCCCAGCCCCGGCACCAGATAGCCCAGCAGCAGCGCGGTGGGCCAGCCGCGGACCCGGGTACCGCCGTTGGGGGCCGCCAGGGCCAGGCCGAACATCACCAGCCAGGCGCTGCCCAGTGCGAGCAGGTCCAGCGCGCCGTTCATGCCGGCGCCTGCACGGCGGGTGCGTGCGCCACATCGAGATGACGGCGCAGCGCGGGCAGCAGCTGGGCGGCGTCCGGCCCGACGCCGCGCAGGGTGGCCGAGGCGAAGTTGCGTTGCCGGGGCTGGCCGACGAAGAACAGCCCCGGCACCTGCAGGGCGTGACCGTCGCGCTGTAGCAACTGGCCCTGGGCGTCCTGCACGGGCAGCCCGGCGAGGAACGGCAGGTTGGGGCGAAAGCCGGTGGCGAAGATCAGCGCGTCGACCGCTTCGACCTCGCCATCGGCCCAGACCACCCCGTCCGGCTTGACGGCCTGGAACATGGCCCGTCGGCTCAGGCGACCCTCATTCAGGGCGCGCCGGTAGCGGCCATCGTCTAGCACCGGGGAGCTCTGGTCGCTGAGCCAGCGGGTCTTGTCCAGGCCGCTCCAGCGCAACCAAAAATGGATATCCAGGCCGAGCAGGCGCTGGGGGTCGAAACGGATCGGTTCTCGGCTGGCCAGGGTCACCCGGGCCACGGCGGCCAGTTCATGGGCGATCTGCACCGCCGAGTTGGCCGCGCCTACCACCACCACGCGCTGCCCCCGGAACGCCTCGGTATTGCGGTAGTCGCGGCTGTGCAACTGGCGCCCGGTAAAGGTGTCGAGCCCGGCAATGGCCGGCGTATGGGGCTGGTTGAAGGCCCCCGAGGCGACCACCAGGGCGGCGCACTCGAAGATCCTGCCGTCCTCGTCGTACAGGCGAAACCCGTCGCCCTCACGGCTGACCCGCTGGATGCGTGTGTTGTAACGGATCGGCAGCTGGAAGTGCGCGGCATAGTCCTCCAGGTAGCGCACCACCTCGTCGCGATGAGGGTAATGCCGACCCGGGCCCGGGAAAGGCCGGCCGGGCAGGGCGGAATAGGCGGCCGGGGAAAACAGTCGCAGGCTGTCGTAGTAGTGCCGCCAGTTGCCACCGGGCCGTTCCCCGGCTTCCAGGATCAGGAAGTCCAGGCCCTGACGCTGCAGGTGCCAGCCCATGGCCAGGCCGGCCTGGCCGGCGCCTATCACCAGGATTGGGTGTCGTGTTGAAGTGATCATATGTGCACACCTATGCATATATTAAGGTCAAAAAAAGCCGCACGGATTGCGGCCTTGCAGCGGTTCTGTAACGCCGTATCAGCGGCCGCCGGGGCAGCAATAGGGCGCGATCCGCCTGCACTGCTGCAATATGGCTTCCAGTCGCATGACTATGGCCGGGCCATCCACCTCGTAGAACACCTGGCGCCCCTCCTTGGCGGTGCGCAGGATGCCGGCCTCCTGCAGCGTCTGCAGGTGCCGCGACACCACCGAGCGCTCCTGGGGCAGGTCGGCGGCTATGGCGCTGACGTCGGCGCGGCCTAGCAGCATCACGCGCTTGAGCACCCCGACCCGCGAGGGCTCGCAGAGGGCCTTGAAGAAGGTGCTGTCGAAGGTCTCGATGGCGGCTTCGACTGCCTGCAGCTTGCTGGGGGATTCGTTGTTCATGGGGGTAATTTATGTGCGTTTACGTGCACATGTCAATTGCCAGGACGCATGAGCAGGCTGCGTCTCGTCGCCGCTGGGGGTGGATGGCTCTACAATGAGGCTTCGCCCGCGGCCAGGAGAGCCTCCATGATCGACCAGACCCTCGCCCAGACCTTCGGCTACGACCACTTTCGCCCGGGCCAGGAAGCGACCATTCGCGCCGTTCTCGGCGGGCGCTCGGCGGCGGCGATTTTCCCCACCGGCTCGGGCAAGTCCCTCTGCTACCAGTTGCCGGCCCTGCTGCTGCCGCACCTGACCCTGGTGGTCTCGCCGCTGCTGGCGCTGATGCAGGACCAGTTGGCCTTCCTGCACAAGCACGGCATCGCCGCCGCCAGCGTCGACTCGGCCCAGAGCCGCGAGCAGACCAGCGCGGTGATGGCCAGGGCCAAGGCCGGCGAGCTGAAGATCCTGATGATCTCGGTGGAGCGCCTGAAGAACGAGCGCTTTCGCACCTTTATCGCCCAGGTGCCGATCTCCCTGCTGGTGATCGACGAAGCCCACTGCATCTCCGAGTGGGGCCATAACTTCCGCCCGGACTACCTCAAGTTGCCCGACTACCAGCGCCAGTTCGGCATCCCCCAGACCCTGCTGCTCACCGCCACCGCGACGCCGCCGGTGATCGCCGACATGCAGGCCAAGTTCGCCATCGCCGCCGCGGACGTGGTCACCACCGGCTTCTACCGGCCCAACCTCAACCTGCTGGTCGAGCCGGTGAGCGGCGCCGACAAGCGCCGGCGCCTGGTGGAGTGGCTGACGCCGCGCGCGACCCAGCCGACCATCGTCTACGTCACCCTGCAGAAGACCGCCGAGCAGGTGGCCGAGCACCTGAGCCAGCGTGGCCTGGCCGCCAGCGCCTACCACGCGGGCATGGCCCATGAGCAGCGCGAGGCCATCCAGCGCCAGTTCATGGCCGGCCGGCTCAACTGCATAGTCGCCACCATCGCCTTCGGCATGGGCATCGACAAGAGCGACATCCGCAATGTGGTGCACTTCGACCTGCCCAAGTCCATCGAGAACTACAGCCAGGAGATCGGCCGCGCCGGGCGCGACGGTCAGCCGTCCGACTGCCTGGTGCTGGCCAACCGCGACAGCCTCAACGTGCTGGAGAACTTCGTCTATGGCGACACCCCCGAGCGCGAAGGCATCCGCTGCGTGCTCGACGAGCTGTTGAGCGCCGCCCAGGGCGGCCAGTGGGAGCTGTTGCTCAACGCCCTGTCGGAGCAGAGCAATATCCGCCAGCTGCCGCTCAAGACCCTGCTGGTGCAGCTGGAATTGAAGGGCATTATCGCCCCGCGTTTCGCTTATTTCGCCGAATATCGCTTCAAGTACCTAGTCGAGCCCGAGGCCCTGCTGGCGAAGTTCGAGGGCGAGCGGCGCCTGTTCGTCGAGGCCCTAGTGCAAAGCTCCAGCCGCGCGCGCACCTGGTGTACGGTGGACTTCGAGGCGCTCTACCAGATCCATCAGGCCGAGCGCGGGCGGGTGGTCAAGGCCCTGGATTACTTCCAGGAGAAGGGCTGGATCGAGCTGGAAAGCAAGCAGATGACCGAGGTCTACGCCGTGCTGGACGAGGCCTTCGACCCGGCGGCCCTGAGCCTGGAACTGCACGGCTATTTTCACGGCAAGGAAGGCAGCGAGATCGCCCGCATCCACGCCATGCTCGGGTTGTTCGCCACCGACAGTTGCCTGAGCCAGCGCCTGGCCGCCTATTTCGGCGATGCCCAGGCACCTGTCCGTTGCGGTCACTGCTCAGTCTGCCACGGCCAGGTCGCCCACCTGCCGCCTCCGCCCGCGCTGCCGCCCTTGGCGCGGCAGGACAGGCAGGCCTTGTGCGACGAGCTGAGCCGGCGCCACCAGGCCCTCAAGGGCGTTCCACCCAGCGTCGAATGCCTGACCCGCTTTCTTTGCGGCATCGCCGTGCCGCTCTTGACCAAGCTCAAAGCGCGCGGCATTCCCGGCTTCGCCGCCCTGGAGGCCTACCCCTACGCCGAGGTGCGCGACTGGGTGCGCCAGGGCGGCTAATGCCGTCCGGGGCGGCGAGCCGAATAAATAACGGCCCGCTTGTGGGCGGGCGGGGCACCGAGTCTTTGCCCGCGAAGCCTCTGCGTGGGCAAATTTCGCGCTTATGGACCCCTCCGGCGAGTCCGGGAAAGGGCAACTATTCCGATTGAAATCGGAATAGTTGCACCCTTTTCAGGGCTGCGGATTAAGCGAGAAATAATGGCGCTTTAATGGCTAAGAGTCCCGAAATAGAGCCATTCGTCAGTGGCGGCTGATCACGCGTAAAAATCATGTTCAAGTGTGCGGCCCCGAGTGATCTTTCGAAATTTTGGAGTTTTCGCAATGATTGATCTGAGCACCTGGAACTTGACCATTCCCGTCGGCGTACCGGCCACCACCATCGAGACGCCGCAGTTGGTGGGGGGCTATCAGGATCAGTATTTCCAGGCAAAAAATGGCGCGATTTTCTTCTGGGCGCCGGTCAACGGCACCACCACGGCCCGCTCGGAGTTCCCGCGTACCGAGTTGCGGGAAACCTACGCCGATGGCCAGCAGCGCAACTGGACCTATGGCAAGGCCAACAACTTCCTGACCGCCACCCTGAGCGTCAGCCAGGTGCCGTCCGCCGGGGTCATCGCCCTCGGCCAGATCCACACCAAGAAAAGCGGCCGTCCGCCGCTGATGCTCAGGTACCAGTACCATCCCAGCACCGGCTATGGCGATGTGACCCTGACCTTCCGCAAGAAGCCGAGCCAGTCGTCCACGCAAAGCATCGTCCTGCTGAAGGACGTGCGGCTCAAGCAGAGCTTTTCCTATCGGCTGAACCTGAAAAGCTCGGGTGCGCTGGAGGTCTATGCCCGCGCCCCCGATGGCAGCCTCAGAAAGTGGCAGGGCCAGCTCGACTCCGCCTGGGCCTCGCACCCGCTGTTCTTCAAGGCCGGTGTTTACGCCCTGGACAACAGCGGCAACGAAACCCAGGCCGGGGCGGCCTCCTTTACCGAGTTATTGGTCGAGCACCGCTGAACCGCGCATGAATTGTGGGCTTCGCCGAAGCACTGTTGTAGGGTGCGCTGCGCGCACCGGGAGGTAGGGAGCGTTGTGATGCTTAATCGCCGAGCGCAGCTTTTGCCTCGGTGCGCTGAGCGCGCCCTACGGGTTCTGTGCCGGATGGGAAAACCGTGCGCATCGAGAGGGGGCGGCATCATTGTGATGCTTATCACCGCGCGTGCCTTCTGCCTGAAGCGTTTTAGGCTAGTCGCGTATGCTGTCGCGCAAAGGTATTGGGGCGCATAAGTGGATAAGTCTTTAGCAAAGGAACAGTGCGCTTGGCTCGATGGCTTCTTGTCGGGTATTTCAATAGCGAGTTCTCACGTGTTTTCGGCGGGTGCAATGCTCGTGGCGTTGGACCCTGCGGATCTGGCATCTTCACTTGAGCGCTATTTGGAAAGTTGTGCATTCGAACCTGATGCGGATAACGCGCAGATGTGGTTTTCAACAGCCGAGCTTATTCCTGATCCGGCTGCGTGGATCGAACGCTATTTAATGATTTTCTTCGCTGCCGTTTTCGCCGATAAATCGGCAACACAAACGGAAAGCGAAAGCTCGCTCGGCTGCCGGGTGTGGCATCTTCTCGAAGGACTCTACCGGGCTACCGATTACGCGGGTTTTTCGGGTGCTTGCAAAGTCGAATACGAGGTGGGAGATAGCAAGGGCGTTTATATTTTGATTCCGCTGGCCGACGAGTATCTGGTGCTGGTTTTCTCAAAATAATGGTTGCGCTGCGCGGCCAACGGACGTTCTTGATGCCTCTCGATGAACTGGACCTGTTGCTGCTGGACTATGTGTCGGACCTGCCCGCCAGTCTGGCGCAACTGAGCTGCGAACATGCCGGTGTGCTGTTCAATAAGCCCCATTCCGGTTTGGCCAGTGAAGAGATATCGAAGCGGATAACGGCGCTTGTCGACGCGGGCTATGTGAGCTTTTCGCTGGGCAATAACGAACCCGTGCCGCTGCGGCGAGATAGCCTGAGCGCACCGGAACTGTGGGTTTCTTTGACGGAAAAGGGCGGGCAGCAATGGGAAACCGCCTTCCGCCCCGATTGGCACCGTTATCTGCGGCTGGAAAGCGCTTGGCGGGGCAAAATGGAATTCCTGAGTGTCGCCGGGCTCGATCTGGATGCGCTTAAGCAGGCCCTGGTGGATAGTGGCTCGGCTGGCGTTCGCATCTCCCGGATAAAGCCACTGGGCGAGTGGTCCGCCACTTACTGGAAGACATTCGAGTCGGGTTACCGGGTGCTGCTTGCCGCACCCGAAGGCAGTCTGAACAGCGAATTATTCTCGAAATTGAACAGGCCTTGGCGGCGTGACTGGAGTCAAGCCGACCAGGGGCTGGGCTTCAGCTTACAAGGATAGGTATGACTATGCGGTGTCGCGGGTTGCTGTTCGGTGCGTGCCTTGCATTCCTGACGGCAGGCAATGTGATTGCCAGTGATCATCTGACGCCCAGTGTTGATGCCGTGGTCGGCGATGGCAGCTACAGGGGAAAACTGCATCATCTCTTTCGTGAGGCCTATGGGCGAGACGTGCTTGTCCAGGTACTGGCGCTGCCGAGTTTTTCTCCTGAGTTCGTGGTGGGCGTGCGCAAGAGACACTAAGGCTTGGAAGCGTTTTCCATGGTCGCGAAGACGCATGTCGGAATGTTCGAGCGTTTCGAACTTTACCAACAGGATCCCGGCAAGGCCCGACAGCACGGGTTTCTCGATGAAGCCAGTTACCAGGAAATGAAAAAGACCCTGCCGAATGATTTTCGGAAAATCCAGGTCGATCCGACCAGTAAGGCCCTTGCTGAAAACACGGCGCAGCGAGTAATAGCTGTCTGGCAGGATGCTTTGCTGGGGGTTCGGCATAGCGCTGAAAAACACATTTCGCTGGATGGTATTGGTTTTGTCTATTCCATGCGATTAAGTGGTCTTGGGGTAATCAGCGGATATTCGGAAAATCCACGGGAGGGCTCAAAAATGGATGCACTGGCATCGGTGATGTGGGCTCTCAAGCGCTACAGCGAGGGAGTCGTCACGCTGGTGGACCTGGAGCGCAGCCTTGCCTTGTACGAAGGGACACAACCCTTGCGTTGATGGGCGTCCAAACACCGCTATCTAAAGCATTTTTGCCTTGTTTGCCCGTCCTGAGAGGCGGCGAAGCTGCACAGGGAAAGGGATAGCACAGCGCAAAAAATCGCGGGTTGCACCCGCCCTACGGAAAAACGCCTCGCCCCCGTAGGAGCCAGCTTGCTGGCGATCCTCGGCTCCGGCGGGACACTGCTGCCCCGGATTGTGCCAAGTTGTAGGGTGCGCTGCGCGCACCGGGAGGTGGGTATCGCTGTGATGTTTAATCGCCGAGCGCAGCTTTTGTCGCGGTGCGCTGAGCACACCCTACGTGTTCTATGCTGGATCGAAAACCCGCGGGTTGCGCCGAAGCGCTGTTGTAGCCGAGGATCGCCAGCAAGGTTAGGCACCCCCGCGGCTCCTACGGGAGGGCAGGCGTTTTTTCGGGCGGGTTAGCCGCGCATAAAGCCGGCCTGACAAGCCATGCTGCATCCGCCGCGC
>DATDTH010000389.1:0-3656 GCA_035290985.1 Pseudomonas sp.
GTTCGTGGTCTGGGGCAAGGACGATGCCGGCGAGATCCGCGGCTTCGTGCTGGAGAAAGGCTGGCAAGGACTCAGCGCCCCGGCGATTCACGGCAAGGTCGGCCTGCGCGCCTCGATCACCGGCGAGATCGTCATGGACAACGTGTTCGTCCCGGAAGAAAACGCCTTCCCCTACGTGCGCGGCCTCAAGGGCCCGTTCACCTGCCTCAACTCCGCCCGCTTCGGTATCAGCTGGGGCGCCCTGGGTGCCGCCGAGGCTTGTTGGCATACGGCCCGTCAGTATTGCCTGGACCGCAAGCAGTTCGGTCGCCCCTTGGCGGCCAACCAGTTGATCCAGAAAAAGCTGGCCGATATGCAGACCGATATCACCCTGGCCCTGCAGGGCTGCCTGCGCCTGGGGCGGATGAAGGACGAGGGCACCGCGGCGGTGGAAATCACCTCGATCATGAAGCGCAACAGCTGCGGCAAGGCCCTGGATATCGCGCGCATGGCCCGTGACATGCTGGGCGGCAATGGCATCAGCGACGAGTTCGGCGTGGCCCGCCACCTGGTCAACCTGGAGGTGGTCAACACCTACGAAGGGACCCATGACGTGCATGCGCTGATATTGGGTCGGGCACAGACCGGCATTCAGGCGTTCTTTTAAAATCGGTTGAATATCTGCTGCGCTTGCTCATGCGGCGTAGGATGGTTTGAGCGCAGCGATACCCATCAGCCTGCCCGATGGGTTACGCCGCTCCGCGGCTAACCCATCCTACGTTTGTTCCGAGGCTCTTCCATGTCCGGCGCTTTGTCCCACCTGCGTGTCCTCGATCTTTCCCGCGTGCTGGCCGGTCCCTGGGCCGGGCAGATTCTGGCTGACCTGGGCGCCGAGGTGATCAAGGTCGAGCGCCCCGGTGCCGGCGACGACACCCGGGCCTGGGGGCCACCCTTTCTGCGCGACGATCAGGGCGAGGACACCAGCGAGGCGGCCTATTACCTGTCGGCCAACCGCAATAAGCAGTCGGTGACCCTGGACTTCACCCAGGCCGAGGGGCAGCGCCTGGTGCGCGAACTGGCGGCCCGTTCGGATATCCTGATCGAGAATTTCAAGGTTGGGGGCCTGGCGGCCTACGGCCTGGACTATGAATCGTTGAAGGCGATCAATCCGCGATTGATCTATTGCTCCATTACCGGCTTCGGCCAGCACGGTCCTTATGCCAAACGCGCCGGTTACGATTTCATGATCCAGGGCCTGGGGGGCCTGATGAGCCTCACCGGGCGACCTGATGGCGAGGCGGGGGGCGGGCCGGTCAAGGTCGGCGTGGCGCTGACCGACATTCTCACCGGGCTCTATTCGACCGTGGCGATCCTGGCGGCCCTGACCCATCGGGACCAGGGCGGCAGCGGCCAGCATATCGACATGGCCTTGCTGGACGTGCAGGTGGCCTGTCTGGCCAACCAGGCGATGAACTACCTGACCACCGGCCAGGCGCCCCGGCGCCTGGGCAATGCCCACCCGAACATAGTGCCCTACCAGGATTTCCCCACGGCCGATGGTGACTTCATTCTTACGGTCGGCAACGATGGCCAGTTTCGCAAGTTCTGCGAGGTGGCCGGCCATGGCGAATGGGCGGACGATCCACGCTTCGCCAGCAACACCCAGCGGGTGGCTCACCGGTCCGTACTGATTCCGTTGATCCGCCAGGCCACGGTCTTTCGCACCACGGCCCAATGGGTGAGTCTGCTGGAGCAGGCGGGTGTGCCGTGCGGGCCAATCAACGACCTGGCCGCGGTCTTCGCCGACCCGCAGGTGCTGGCCCGAGGGCTGCGCATCGAACTGCCCCATTCCTTGGGTGGCACAGTGCCCCAGGTGGCCAGTCCGATTCGGTTGTCTGAGACCCCTGTACAGTACCGCCATGCGCCGCCCCTGCTCGGCGAACATACGGCCGAGGTGCTGCAACGTATCCTGGGGCTGGCGCCCGAGCAACTCGATGGGTTACGGGCGAATAAGGTCATCTGAATCGGCGGGCGTGACTCGCAGGCTGTTGAAAAACTACCTGCGTTGCCGATACGGCGTTAAAAACACCCTCAGAATGCTCATTTACTCCTTGTAAACTGCGCTTCTTCGGCTGTTTTTGCCTTGTCTCGGCTGCCTCGCCTACGGTTTCAACGGCCTGCTGGCTTGTGGCCGCGTTCTTGGAGCCAGGAATTAAGGGCGGCAAGCGATTGAAGTATTGGCGTCGCGCACTCTTGACTGAGCCTTGCTTGCAACAGCAGTCGCTGTTGTCTCGAATAAATGGTGGGTTTGCTTCGGACTTGCATCCGACCAGCAGGAACGCATGATACGGATGATCCAGTCGTGCCGGATCATCCGTTATCTGGGGAGTGCGACCATCTTCCTTGATGGCGGTTCGAGGTTTATTTCAACCAGGACTCGACAGTGTCGGAACCGTGGGTCTGTTTCCAGGCTTTCAATATTTTGTGATTGCCGCCTTTGGTTTCAATGGTCTCGCCAGTGTGCGGATTCTTGTAAACCTTCAACTGACGCTCACGGCGTGTGCCTTGGGTGGTGGCTGTGGTTGCGCTGGCACGGTAGTTCGGATCGATGATGGCGATCACGTCGCGCAGCGACTTGCCATACTCGGCCATCAGGGCGCGAACCTTCTCTTCGAATACGATTTCCGCTTGCAAGGCGCCATCGTTCTTCATGTTATCCAGCGCTTTAAGCTGCTCGGCCAGAGCCAATTCCAGTGCGCGAAATTCAGCTAATTTGGACATAGTGGGTTCCCCATAATTGAACATATAGACGTTTCATATCCGACCGCGTCCTGCGATCTTCCGCTTGAAGCGTCAATCTGACTTGTTTAACGATATCGCGGTTATGGAAAGTATCAAATTTTATGTTTCGTCTTCAAAGCTTTTTGTCGATAGATTCACGAATGGCTAAAAACCCATCCACGGGCAGGGGGGCATGATCGTTGAAGCCCTGCGCTGGTCCGGATAAAATCCGGGAAGGGCTCATGCAGGATTCGTCAATCGCCGGAGTGGCTCGCTACAGAGACAAGACGTGACCGGCCCTGGTTCCTCATGCCTATATATGAAAGAGGGCGCGATATCGGGTCTACCTGCGCGGATGGCCGCGGTGCGCGCCGCTAGACGTTGTGCCGGTGCAGCTACGGGCAAGGGGATTGCCTCCGGTCTGGTTATGCATCGCGTCTCAGAATGCCTCCCTTCGCGGGTATTAAAGCCAGTCATTCCTTCCTCTATATAGTCGCCTGCATCAGGCGGGGCTATTTCCCCGCCTTAAATAGGGACTTTCCCGGGCTCTCCGGGTTAATTCCACCCCCGGTGCAAATAAGCGTTGACGGGGCGGCTGGGCGGCCTATAATGCGCCCTCTTCCGGTGCGGACCTCTCGGAAAACGGCTTGTAAATCAAGCGGTTAGCTTAAAAAGAGGGGTTGCTAAGCGGTGTTAATCGCGTAGAATGCAGCGGGTCGACAGGGTGGTGGTAGTGCCCGGTTGGCGAGTTTGGAAATGAAGTGAAAGCGGTTGCAGGATGAGGTTGACAGCGGTTGTAAACGCTGTAGAATTCGCCTCCCGCTGACATGAAGCTCACTAGATGCTTGTTAGAAGCTCTAGGCGAATGAAGGCGCAAGCGGTTGAAAGTAGAAAAG
>DATDTH010000390.1:0-3849 GCA_035290985.1 Pseudomonas sp.
GCACCCGGGTGCTGCTGACCCGCTGGCCATCCACCTCGACCGTGGCCGCGGCTTCCACGCTGAAGCCTTCGATCACACCGGCCTGCAGCAGGAATTCGAAATCCCCGGCCCGGTCGCAGCCGAAGCGGAAATCGTCGCCGACCTCCAGGTGCTGCACGCCCAGCCCTTCGACCAGCACGGCGTGCACGAATTCGGCCGCGCTCAGCTCGCGCAGGCGGCGGTTGAATGCCAGGCATAGCACCCGATCGACGCCTTCATCGGCCAGCAGCGCCAGCTTGTCGCGCAGGCGAGTCAGGCGGGCCGGCGCCGATTGCGGGGTGAAGAACTCCCGCGGCTGCGGCTCGAAAATCACCACGCAGCTGGGCACCGCCAGCTCCACGGCGCGCTCACGCAGACGCGCCAGGATCGCCTGGTGGCCACGGTGTACACCGTCGAAATTGCCGATAGTGGCGACACAGCCCAGATGCTGGGGCCGCAGATTGTGTAGGCCTCGAACCAGCTGCATAGGACGCTTCTTGCTCACAAAGTGGTCGATTATAACCGCACCCGACGCCAGACAACAGGCGATGCGGCCGGCAAACCGCTCCGATCGCCCGCACTGGCAAAGCCGGACATGAAAAAACCTACAGCACCGCCCGGCGGGAAAAGTCCCTCAGGCGAAACCCCTGCAGCGCCAGCATGCCGAAATAGGCCAGGACACCGGCACCTACCAGCAGCCCCAGGCGACTGAAACGCGCCAGCATCCCGCCCTGATCCCAGGCCGGCATCAGCAACAGGATACCGAACAGCACGGCCGACATGACCAGCACCGCGGCGACCAGCTTGCCGAAGAACCGCCACCAGCCGGGCTGCGGCGCGAACAGTTGCTGCTTGCGCAGTTGCCAGTAGAGCAAGCCGGCATTCAGGCAGGCCCCCAGGCCAATAGCCAGCGCCAGCCCGGCATGCCGGGCTCCCTCGGGAAACAGGAAAAAGAAGCTCAGGTTGAATACCTGAGTGGCTCCCAGGGTGAAGAACGCGATCCGGACCGGGGTCTTGATATTGCGCTGGGCATAGAAGCCCGGCGCCAATACCTTGATCAGCAGGATGCCAGTCAGGCCGAGGGCATAGGCGACCAGTGCCAGCTGGGTCATCTGCGCATCGTGGGCACTGAAGTGGCCGTACTGGAACAGCGCCACCGTCAGCGGCTCGGCCAGCAGGGCCAGGGCCAGGGCACAGGGCAAGGCCAGCAGCAGGCAGAGGCGCAAGCCCCAGTCCAGCACCCGGGAGAACTCGGCCGCATCCTTGCCGGCGAAGGACTTCGACAGCACCGGCAGCAGTATGGTCCCCAGCGCCACCCCCAGCACGCCCGAGGGCAGCTCCATGAGGCGGTCGGCGTAATACATCCAGGACACCGAGCCGGCCACCAGGAAGGAGGCGAAGACGGTGTTGATGATCAGGGAGATCTGGCTGACCGACACCCCGAGAATCGCCGGCCCCATCTGCCTGAGCACCCGCCAGACCCCGGTATCACGCAGATTCAGGCGTGGCAGCACTAGCATGCCGATCTTCTTCAGGTGCGGCAGCTGGTAGAGCAGTTGCAGCAGCCCACCCACCAGCACCGCCCAGCCCAGCGCCAGGATAGGCGGATCGAAATAGGGCGTCAGGAACAGCGCGAAGCCGATCATGCTCAGGTTGAGCAGGGTCGGCACGAAGGCCGGCACCGAAAAGCGGTTCCAGGTGTTGAGAATCGCACCGACCAGGGAGGACAGCGAAATCAGCAGGATATAGGGGAAGGTCAGGCGCAGCAGATCGACCGTCAGCTCGAATTTCTGCGGATTGTCGACGAAACCCGGTGCCGTCGCCCAGATCACCCAGGGCGCCGCCAACACCCCCAGCAGCGTGACCAGGGCCAGCACCAGGGCCAGCAGGCCCGAGACGTAGGCGACGAAGGTGCGGGTCGCCTCCTCGCCCTGCTGGCTCTTGTATTCGGCCAGGATGGGCACGAAGGCCTGGGAGAAGGCGCCCTCGGCGAAGATCCGCCGCAACAGGTTGGGCAGCTTGAAAGCGACGATAAAGGCGTCCATGGCCGGGCCCGCGCCGAAGATGCGCGCCAGCAGGGTGTCGCGCACGAAACCCAGCACGCGGGACAACATGGTCATGGAGCTGACGGCGGCCAGCGACTTGAGTAGATTCATGGTGCTCGCTGTTCTAGAGACGCCAGCGGGCCCCGCATAGAGGCCCATGGGGCCGCCGCGACACGCGGTCGGCCGGCAAAGTCGGCGAGTGTAAAACCCGGCCCCGAATAAATCACGCCCTTATCCATGGCACGCCCGCTGCCGGTCGCCCGTCGACCTCCCCTCGACTGATAGCCGATACAGGCTTGACAAGCAGCGAGCGGGTCGGCATGATTCGCGGCCTTATTTGTTTAGTCATTCCCCAAAGTTTTTCGAGGAGCTCGACGGTGGCCAATACACCTTCTGCCAAAAAACGCGCTAGACAGGCTGAGAAGCGTCGTAGCCATAACGCCAGCCTGCGCTCCATGGTTCGCACCTACATCAAGAACGTGGTCAAGGCTATCGACGCCAAAGAACACGCTAAAGCACAAGCTGCTTACGTTCTGGCTGTGCCGGTGATCGACCGTATGGCCGACAAAGGCATCATCCACAAGAACAAAGCCGCTCGTCATAAGAGCCGCCTGAACGCCCATATCAAGGCGCTCGGCGAAGCTGCTGCAGCTTGAGCTGAATCGTTCTAAAAAAGCCGACCTGATGGTCGGTTTTTTTATGCCTGAGTTTTGTAGGGTGCGCCGTGCGCACCGAGAGATCGGCATGGCGGCGCAGCTTCGGCGGCACGGCGAGGCATGCCAGGCCGGCGCCCAGCATGGGTATCGCTGCGCTCAACCCATCCTACGGGACTAGCGAACCGAATGCGGCGATCCGAGAAAAACCGTAGGAGCGGGCCATGCCCGCGAAATTGCGCAAAAATTCGCGGGTTTCACCCGCCCTACGCGCTTTGTCCGCCAGGCGGCTCAGCGCATGTGGCCAGCCTTAAAAAACAAAAAACGGAGCCAGGCTCCGTTTTTTTTGTTCGCGACTATCAGGTATCAGGGCTTTTCCGGCCAGGGTAGGATCGGGATGGCGGTGACCGCATTCTGCGGACTGCCCTCGATTATCCGGTCGCTGTAGACCAGGTACACCAGGGTATTGCGCTTGCGGTCGAAGAAGCGCACCACCTGCATGGTCTTGAACACCAGGGAGGTACGCTCCTTGAACACCTCCTCGCCGTCCTTGAGCTTATCCAGGAAGCGGATAGGCCCGACCTGGCGACAGGCGATCGAGGCCTCGGCCCGATCCTCCGCCAAGCCCAGCCCACCCTTGACGCCGCCAGTCTTGGCCCGCGACAGGTAACAGGTCACCCCCTCCACCTTCGGATCATCGAAGGCCTCGAGCACCACCTTGTCGTTCGGCCCCAGCCACTTGAACACGGTGGAGACCTCGCCTATCTGCTCGGCGTTCGCCAGCAGCGGCAGCGCCAGCAAGGCACCCAGCATCACTCCAATAGCGCGCATCACCCTTCTCCTCGCCCAGTGTGATCAAACCAGAATCAGGTTATCCCGGTGCACCAGCTCCGGCTCATCGACATAACCCAGCAATTTCTCGATGGCATCGGACGGCTGGCCGACTATCTTCTGCGCCTCCAGCGCGCTGTAATTGGCCAGGCCGCGCGCCACTTCGCGCCCATCCGGGCCGACACAGACCACCATTTCACCGCGCCTGAAGCTGCCCTGCACCGCCTTCACCCCCACCGGCAGCAGGCTTTTATGCCCCAGGGACAGCGCAGCGACCGCCCCGGCGTCCAGCACCAGGGTGC
>DATDTH010000391.1:0-3346 GCA_035290985.1 Pseudomonas sp.
GGTTAGCCGCGCAGAGAGTCGGTCTGGCAAACCACACCATCCCTGTCGCGTGGCGTAACCCGCCAACGTGGGTCGGCTCGGCCTGGATACCCGCCTGCGCGGGTATGACGGGTGAGGGGGGTGCCATTCGGCGCGGGAAAAGCCGCTGTACGCGGCGCACCCTACGGGGCGGCGTGCTGTTGTAGAGTGTGCTGTGCGCACCGCAGCGCCTCGACGAAATCCGCGGCCCCGGATTGCGCTGGGGCTTATCCTGGCTACGAAAACCGATCTGTCACCACATCCAAACCGAGGGCCTGGCTATGACGAATACAAAAAAGCCACCTCGCAGGTGGCTTTTCAGTCGGCGGGTCGGTGCTAGTCGCCGCGGTATTCGCAGCCACTGGTGCAGGTCTCGTGGATGCGGATGCGCGAGAGCTCGGGCAACAGCGGTTTGAGTTCCTTCCAGATCCACTGGCAGAGGACTTCGCTGGTCGGGTTTTCCAGGCCGGGGATGTCGTTCAGGTAGTTATGGTCGAGCTGCTCATAGAGCGGCTTGAAGATGCTCTTGATCTCGGAGAAGTCGCGAATCCAGCCGGTATAGGGATCGACTTCACCCTCGATGTAGATCGCCACGCGAAAGGAGTGGCCATGCAGGCGGCCGCACTTGTGGCCGGCGGGTACATGGGGAAGGCGATGAGCCGCCTCGAAGATGAATTCTTTGAATAGTTCCACGGTATGACGCTCTGAAAAGGGGGCGACCGCGTAGCGGCGATCAACAAGCAGGTCGGCAGTTTACCAGCTCCGCCCGGGCTTTACCCGCTGCCGGGTCGTTCTGCGCCGCGCGGCGGCCCGCCGACCCTCCTCAGGGTTGGCGCAGGCGCTGCAGCTCCTGTTTCAGCCAGTCGGCGGCCGGCTGTTTCTGCCCCGCGCAATCGACCCCGTAGGCTTTGCCGCTGAAACTGCTCTCGGTGGCTGCGCGGGCGATAAAGTCCTCGGCGGAGTCCACGAGGCCCTTGTCCTCCAGGTAGTCGAGTTTCTTCTGCAGGTGCGCGCGGGCATCCTTGGGTGCATGGGCATCGCCGTTGCGGATAAAGGCGCAACCGCTGCTCTCGACGAAGCTCAGCAGGGCATCGATCTCCTTGCGCGCCGGCGGCTCCAGGGCCGCGATGGCGGTTTCACTCAGTACCAACAGGCAGCAACTGGCGCAGAAACTGCGCCACATAGTCATGGAAGTGGGCATCGGTCCAATACTCGAAATGGCTGAAAGGGGTGTGTCGCTTATACCAGGGGCCGACCGGCTGGCAGCGGTCCTCATGTACCACCTGGGCATAGTTCTGCAGAGGCCGCAGGGGATAACCCAGGGCATCGGCGGGGGCGTAGAAATTCAGCCAGCGCGCTTGCTGGCGCAGCGCGTCGCTCAAACAGTTGCCCGGGAAGCGAATCGGCACGACCGGATCGTAGGCGAAGGTGAAGAGCGGAATATTGCAGCCGAAGGTGACCAGGCCGGCCAGGGTCTCCAGGGCCAGGAAGGGGTCGCGGGGCGCGCTGGGCGTGGCATTGAGCTGCTGCTGGTCCCAGACGTAGTTGGAAAAGATGTGCCCGCCCAGGGAGTGGCCCAAGACCACCAGCGGGGTGTCCGGGCCGACCTTGGCGCGCAAGGCATAGAGGCCGTTGCGCAGGTGCTGGTGAACCTCCTCGTAGGTGTTGTCATAGGCCTGGCAGACCTGGCGGTAGCCACTGGCATCGCCGAGAAAGGAGGTGACGATGCGCCTCAACCAGCGCCAGGTCACCGGCTCCTGGGCGAGTTTGTCGAGGTAGGCCTGTTCCCGTTCATCCAGCACGCTGGCCCAGTACAGGCTTTCGAAGGCGATGTGTTGCGCCTCGCTGCCCAGGCGTTGGCGCAGGCTGCCGATCAGGCATTGCGCATAGGCATGCAGCCCCTCGTCATCGCGCAGATCGGGCTGGGTGCCTATGCCATGGATTATCGCGACTGCCAACTTCATGCATTCATCCCTGTTAATCCAGGCCTCAAAGCGCCAGTAGACGCTCGGCCAATTGTCCCTTTTCCTGCAGTTCGAGGAACTCGTCCCCCAGTCGACGGCTTTCGCTCATCGCCGTGCGCCAGTAACGTTCGCGACCGGCGTCGTCGCCCAGGAAGCGGGTGAAGTCCTTGCGGTCGGGCAGTTTGCCATGGGGCAGGCGCGCCAGATAGTCGCGCGAGGGGGCGAGCAGCAGCACGTCCTGCAAGCGACCGGTATCGCCCTTGCGCCAGGGCATGCCCTTGTCGAACCAGCCGGGGATCACCTTGTCAGTGAAGTGCGGGTAGAGCACTACGTCCTCGCCGCTGTAGGGCAGGTCCAGGTGATAGTCGAGCAGACCACCGTCGCGGTAGGTGCCCGGGCCGGCACCGGGGAGGTCGCGCACGCCTTCCATGATCATCGGAATGGAGCCGGAAGCGAGCAGGGCGGCGCGCAGGTTACCGGTATCCAGGTGCAGGAAGCGTGAGGGGAAGTCGGTCAGGGCGCCCAGGGGCGGCGCCAGGCGGGCGTCATGCAGGATCAGTCGCTCGAAATGCTTGCCCAGGCGCGCCCGTCCCAGCAGGTTGCTGCCGATCACCGAGGACAGGCCCAGGCCCAGTGTGCCGCGGTGGTCATGGGCGAGCCGGCCATGGCTTTTGACGACCATGATATTCAGGCGGTAGAGGGGGTTGTCGAGGATATAGGCGTCCTGGCCGTCCAGCAGTTCATGGAGCATCTGGCTAGAGCTGCGCGACACCTCGGCCATGCTCACGCCCTTGCTGAAGCGCTGGGCGGTATAGAGTTCGCCGAGCCGGCGCAGGCCTTCGGCGGCATCCGGCAGGCAGGCACTGGCGAAGCGCCAGGAGCCGATCGAAGCGCCGATCAGCGAGCGCGCCCGTGGCGCCCGTGGCAGCCAGTCGCCGAACAGGGCCAGATCCAGCCCCTGGATGCCCAGGGCTTTCGGGCCGCCAGCGGCGCCTGGCAAGATGCCGACGTCGGCCGGGTTCAGGCCGCGTTCACGGATGCGCGCCAGGGCACGGGGGCCGGCCTTGAGAGTCAGGGCCGGGGACTTGATTTGAATCGCGGTCATGCTGGCCTCCATCGGGCAAGACAGCGATTATAGAGACCTGCGCAGCCGGGCCAAGCAACTTCACCCTGGTGAATGATGGGCATGGCGGCCGGCGTGCCCAGGTTCAGCTTGAGTTCAGTCGGGGCGGTTATCTTGGGTCCTGTCGAAAGCATGACCATCCCAAGGAGCTTCACCATGAACAGCCTGAACGCACACTCGAATAAACTGGCCGCCCTGTTTGCCGCTGTCGCCCTGACCGCCACGGCCGGCTTGGCCCAGG
>DATDTH010000392.1:0-4228 GCA_035290985.1 Pseudomonas sp.
GGGGAGAGGGCGCTACCAGCGACGACTCAGCGGCCCAGTTCGCGCACCAGCGAGTCGGCGCTGATGTCCTTGATCGTCTTGGCGCCGGTCAGGACCATGGCCACGCGCATTTCCTTCTCGATCAACTCCAGCAGGTTGCCCACTCCGGCACCCCCGGCGGCGGCCAGGGCATAGATATAAGCGCGGCCCAACATCACGGTATCGGCGCCGAGGGCGAGCATGCGCACCACGTCCAGGCCGGTGCGCACACCCGAGTCGGCGAGTATCGCCAGCTCGCCCTTGACCGCGTCGGCGATGGCCGGCAAGGCGCGAGCGCTGGAGAGCACGCCATCGAGCTGGCGGCCGCCGTGGTTGGATACGATGATGCCGTCGGCGCCGAACTTCACTGCGTCCCTGGCATCTTCCGGGTCGAGGATGCCCTTGATCACCATAGGGCCGTCCCAGAAGTCGCGGATCCACTCCAGGTCCTTCCAGGAGATCGAGGGGTCGAAGTTCTCGCCCAGCCAGCCGATGTAATCCGCCAGCCCGGTGGGGTCGCCGCGGTAGGCGGAGATGTTACCCAGGTCATGGGGCTTGCCCAGCAGGCCGACGTCCCACGCCCAGCTCGGGTGGGTCATGGCCTGCAGCATGCGCCGCAGCGGCGCGTTCGGCCCGCTCATGCCGGAGTGGGCGTCGCGGTAGCGCGCGCCGGGCACCGGCATGTCGACGGTGAACACCAGGGTGGTCACCCCGGCGGCCTTGGCCCGCTCCAGGGCGTTCTTCATAAAGCCGCGGTCTTTCAGTACATAGAGCTGGAACCACATCGGCCGGTCGATGGCCGGGGCCACTTCCTCGATCGGGCAGACCGAGACGGTGGACAGGGTGAAGGGCACGCCCTTGGCTGCGGCCGCCTTGGCCGCCTGCACCTCGCCGCGCCGGGCGTACATGCCGGTCAGGCCGACCGGCGCCAGGGCCACTGGCATGGCCAGGGTCTCGTTGAACAGGCGGGTTTCCAGGCTCAGCGTGGACATGTCGCGCAGCACGCGCTGGCGCAGGGCGATGTCGGCCAGGTCCTCGACGTTGCGCTTGAGCGTGTGCTCGGCGTAGGCGCCGCCGTCGATGTAGTGGAACAGGAACGGCGGCAGCTTGCGCTGGGCGGCGGCGCGGTAGTCGGTAGAGGCGGAAATGATCATGGAATCACCCGGTGTCAGGAAAATACGGGAAATGCTCGTTCGGCTCCGTGAAGCCGGTGGCTGGCCGAATGGCGCATGCCCCGCCATGGGCGGGACACGCGGCGATGGCTCAGCGAACGACCAGCGGATCGCTGACGCCCAGCACATGCAGGGCGAACAGGGCGATCAGGCCGGTGAACAGCACATAGTAGATGGTCGGCCAGACGGTCTTGCGCAGGGTGGCGCCTTCGCGGCCCAGCAGTCCGACCGTGGCCGAGGCGGCCACCACGTTGTGGATCGCCACCATGTTGCCGGCGGCGGCGCCTATGGCCTGGACCGCGACTATCAGCGCGGCGGAGATTCCGAGGTTTTCGGCCACGCCGAACTGGAACTGGCTGAGCATCATGTTGCTGACCGTGTTCGAGCCGGCGATAAAGGCTCCCAGGGCGCCGATGCTCGGGGCCAGCAGCGGGTAGATGCCGCCCACGCTATCGGCCACGTAACGGGCCATGGTGATGGGCATGCTCGCCAGGTCGGCGGCGTTGACCCCGGAGTTGATCAGGATGCGCACCATGGGCACGGTGAACAGCAGCACGAAACCGGCACCCAGCAGCACGCTACTGGATTCCTTCACCGCGGCGGTTAGCTCGCGCACTTTCATGCCGTGCAGGAAGAAGGTGGCGATGACCACGGCCACCAGGATTCCGCCCGGCAGGTAGAGCGGCATGAAATCGGCCTTGATGCCGGTTTCCCCGAGAATGTCCGGGAACAGCAGGATGACCGATTTGAGCGCGGCGCCCACCTCCGGGAACACCCGGCTGATGACCAGCAGGGCGCCGACCAGTACATAGGGCAGCCAAGCGCGCAGGGCACTCATGGGCTTGACGGTGAGGCTGTCCAGTTTCATTTCCACGCTGCCCACCCACTCGCTCGGCCAGTCTTTGGCTGGGGCGAAGTCCCAGGTGGTTTTCGGCATCAGGAAACCCAGGCGCGCGGCGCTGGTGACTATCGCCAGGCCGATCAGGCCGCCCAGCAGCGAGGGGAACTCGGGGCCGAGGAACACGCCGGTGGCGGCATAGGGCAGGGTGAAGGCGAGGCCGGCGAACAGGGCGAAGGGCAGGACTTCGAAGCCGGCCTTCCAGCTTTTTTCCTTGCCGAAGAAGCGGGTCAGCATCAGCACCATGATCAGCGGCATCACGGTGCCGACGCAGGCGTGGATGATCGCCACTTCACTGGTGATCAGCTGCAGGAAGCTGGACCAGCTCGAACCCTGCTCCACCAGGCGCGCGCCGATGCCGGCGCTGTCCAGGCCGCTGTTGATGCCGATGATGATCGGGGTGCCGACCGCGCCGAAGGACACTGGCGTGCTCTGTACCAGCATGCCGAGCATCACCGCGGCCATGGCCGGGAAGCCGATGGCGACCAGCAGGGGCGCGGCGATCGCGGCCGGCGTGCCGAAGCCCGAGGCGCCCTCGATAAAGCAGCCGAACAGCCAGGCGATGATGATCGCCTGAATTCGCCGGTCCGGGCTGATGGTGGCGAAGCCCGCGCGGATCGCGGTGATGCCGCCGGAGTGCTTCAGGGTGTTGAGCAGCAGGATGGCGCCGAAGATGATCCACAACACGCCGGCGGTGATCACCAGGCCCTGCACGGTGGAGGCGAGGATGCGGTTGAAGCTCATGTCCCAGACGTAGAGGCCGATGGCCGCGGTCAACAGGTAGACCAGGGGCATGGCGCGACGGGCGGGCCAACTCAGGCCCACCAGCAGAATGCCGGCGAGCAGGATGGGGGAAAAGGCGAACAGGGCGAGGAGACCGGCTGACATGGTGGCGTCTCCGTTCAGCGGCGCGCAGGGCGCGGTGGGTGGGACGAATGCAGCGGTGCGGCGAGCGGAGCGGGCATGACCAGCATGGGGGAGGCCTCGGGCAGTTTCTTGGAATTGTTGTGTTCTTGCTCTTGTCGAAATTGGTCATACCAATTTACAATCTCGACGGCTCAGGGTAAAAGCCCCGGGGCCTTGCTGTCAATTTGCTGCGCTACGACTTTGGTCGGGGGTGGATAAACTGGTCTGACCTATTGTCGGCGTGCCGTCGCCTGGTTAGGCTGCTTCCAGGTGCAGGCTAGAGCGCTCGGCATGGGTCGGGCTGGGATGGAGAGGGTTATGGGATTCGGTCAGGTGCAACCGCGCCGTTTGTCGGACGATATAGTCGCGAAGCTGGAAGGAATGATTCTCGAGGGCACGCTCAAGGCCGGGGAGCGCTTGCCCGCCGAGCGGGTGCTGGCCGAGCAGTTCGGCGTGTCGCGGCCCTCGCTGCGCGAGGCGATGCAGAAGCTGGCGGCCAAGGGCCTGTTGACCAGTCGTCAGGGCGGAGGCAACTACATCGCCGAATCCCTGGGTTCGACCTTCAGCGATCCGCTGTTGCCCCTGCTGGAAAGCAACCCGGAGGCCCAGCGCGACCTGCTGGAGTTTCGTCATACCCTGGAGGGCTCCTGCGCTTATTACGCGGCACAACGGGCCACCGAGCCGGATCGCCAGCGCCTGACCGAGGCCTTCGAGGCCCTGCAGGACTGCTACGCGCGGGTCGGCAAGGTCAGCCGGGCGGAGGAGGGCGCGGCGGATGCGCGTTTCCACCTGGCCATAGCCGAGGCCAGCCACAATGCCGTGCTGCTGCACACCATCCGTGGGCTGTTCGACCTGCTCAAGCGCAACGTGGTGACCAATATCGGCGGCATGTACGCCCAGCGCACCGAGACCCGCGACATGCTGATGCGACAGCATGGCGACCTGTATCGGGCGATCATGGACGGTCAGGCGGAAGCGGCGCGGGACATGTCCAACCGGCATATCCATTACGTGCAGGAAGTGCTGGCCGACGTACAGCAGGAAGCCCAGCGCGTGGCCCGGGCAGAGCGGCGGCAGGGGTTGTAGTCGTTTTCGAACTGCACCGGCGCTGCTGCGACGCAGAGCGTCGCGGGCTATGGCTCCCACGCAGGAGCGTGGGAGACCGTAGGTCGGGTTAGCGAAGCGTAACCCGACAACGATGCCGTCGGGTTAGCAAAACGTAACCCGACCTACG
>DATDTH010000393.1:0-4844 GCA_035290985.1 Pseudomonas sp.
CGAGCAGGTCGGCGGCAACGGCGAAACGCCAGAGCGGACTGACCAGGTAGGCCTCCAGCCAGCCGGCGCCCAGTTCGGCCTGGCTGGCGGCCAGGCCGGCGGCCAGCCAGGCGTCCCAGGGTTCGATAAAGCTTTGCGGCAAGCCCCGGCTGACGAAATCGCCCCGGCCGGCCAGCTTGCCGTAGAAACCCGCGCCGCTCATAGGCGCTCCGGCAGGCTGAAGCCGCTCAACACCCGGCTCTTGAACGGGTTGAAGGCGCTGCTGGCGCGCAGTTCGCAGGCGATGCTCACGCCATCGATGCGCAGGCGCAGGGTGAAGCGGTCCGGCGAGTTGCCCCGTTCCAGCTCCGACTGTTCGAGCAGGCGGAACCAGGCCCAGGGCCCTTCGAGGGTCAGGCCGGAGCGCCCGCTGGCCGGGGGCGGCGAGATGGAGATGCGCACCAGGCCGATGCTGTTCGGACTCGGCCACTGCATGGCCACGGGCCGGCTGGGGCCGTGGTCGTAGGTCAGTTGCTGGCCGTCCAGGTCGAGCATGAACTGCTCGATGGCGGCGTCCATGGCCACCGGCTTGAGTTCGAAGCGCACCGTCGGCTGGGTGCCGCCGGTGCGGAAGAACGCATCGCGGATCGCCGCCGCGCGCTGGAAGGTCTGCAGCACGGCCGGGTTGATGCCGAGCTTCTGCGCCGCGCCTGGCTGCCAGCGCCAGGTGCTGGCGGCGGTGTCGACATAGGCCTGCAGGTATTTGCGGAAGTAATTGTCCATCACCCCGCCGACGCCGAAGAACAGGCCGAAATCCTCCAGGGTGGCGTCGCGGCTGCTGTCGGCGCTGAGTGGATAACGCCCCGCCAGGGATTGCCGGTAGACGCTGACCACCTCGCTGGTCCAGGCACCGTTCAACTGGTTGCGCACCCCGCCCATCATGCTGCTGGTGGTGGCGTTGACCAGGGACTTGACCAGCCCCTGGACCATGGGCGGCTGGCGCTCGGCGGTCAGGCTGACCCGCGAGGCCGCGGCGGCGGCCTGATTCTTCGCCTCGCCGAGCAGGGCTTCGCCACTGGCACCGGCCATGGCGCTGACCTGCACATAGAGCGCGTTCATGTCGGCCAGCAGGGTGTCGATGGCCGCCGGCTCGCCATCGCTGCTGGCGACCAGGCCGTTCAGTTCGGCGAAGCGCAGGCTGATCGGATCGGTTTCCACCACCGCGCTGCTGCCTGTCGCTGGCTGCTGGCCCACCAGGGAGCCGAGTTGCTGCTTAAGCTTGTCCACCGTGCCGTCGACCTGCTTGCCCTGGGCGGCCAGCAGGCGATCGCCCTGTTGCAGGTCGGTTTCCTTGGCCACCGCGGTCAGCAGCTTCTTGAACGGTGAGCTCGGCCCGGAGAGGATGCGCAGCACATCGGCGGCCTGAGTGACGTTGCCGATCGGCACCACGTCCAGGTCGGCCAGCAGCCCTTCCCACTGGCGCAGGTAGTCCTGGAAGTACAGCTGGCGCACATCCTGGGCCAGGCTGGCAGCGCCCTGGCTGTCGTCGAGGCTGCGGCCCAGGACCCATTGTTCCTCGGCCAGGGTGCCGGCCTGGCTGAGGCTGGTGGTGAGGAAAACCTCGCGGTAGCCGCGGTAGGTGAAGAAGCCGCTCAGGGGCTCACTCAAGGGTTTGCCGCTCTTGCGGATAAACACCAGGGCGGCATCGCGTCCGGCGGCCTCGCTGATGCGAAAATCCACCAGGCCTTCGGGCAGGGGCTGGCGCTTGACCCGGTCGTAGACCCGTTGCGCCACGGGCAGGCGCTGCAGTTGCCGGCGCAAGTCCTCGATCAGGTTTTCATCCAGCCGGGCCGAGGGTGGGCGGCGTTCCAGCAGTGCGTCCAGGTGCTGCTGCAGGGCCTGGCGCTGCTCGGGCGCCAGGTCGCGGGGCAGGCTCTGGTCCCAGTCCAGGGCGATCCAGGCCTTGATGAAGTCCGCGTCATGGTGCTCGGTGTCGGCGAGCATCAGGTAGGCCTTGAGCCCCTCGTAGAGGAAGTCGGAACTGCCGCCCGTGCGCAACTGTTCTTCCAGGCGGGTGACCAGGCGCGGGGCGAACACGGCGATCAACAGCTTGCGGTAGACGCTGGCCGACTCCTCGCCGAGCATGTCGCCCTGATAGAGGCCGTAGCCTTCGGCCCAGCTCGGCGGATCGCCGGCGAGGTTCTTCAGGGCATTGAGCAACGGCAGCACGGCCAGCACCTCGCGCTGGGCCGGGCTCAGGCTTTCCAGGGCCGCCGGCAGGGGCTGGACGCGCCCTTCGACCGCCATGATATAGGCCTGGTTGGCCCGGTAGCTGGCGAACCACAGGCCGCTCACGGCCAGCACCACCAGCACGGTCGCGGCCAGGGCGCCGCGGGCCAGCCAGGTACGCCGGCGCTCGACCTTGGGGTCGGCGCCGACCAGCCCGCGCTCGCCGAACGCCACGCTGCGAAACAGCCGCTCGATAAAGTAGCTGCGGCCGCTGCCGTTCTGCCGGGCCAGGTGCTGGCGGTCGAGGTTCATCGACTGGGCCATCGAACCGATCAGGCGGTCGATCGGGCTGCCTTCCTGGGTGCCGCTGGTCAGGTACAGGCCGCGAAGCAGGACCCGCGCCTCGTAGGGGTTGGGTTTGAACACGCCCTCGAGAAAGCTGCCCAGGTTGTCCTTGAGCGCGGCGAACTGTTGCGGGAAGCCGTAGATCAGGTCGCGCCGCGCCGGGTCGCGCTCCTGTTGCAGGCGTTCCACCAGGGCCTGGTTGAGCCGTTGCTCGAGGGCGGCGAATTCGCTGGCGAACACCGCCAGGGGGCCTTCGGCGCTCTGGCCGTCGTCGAGGGCGAAAGTCATGCCCCAGACCTGGGCCCGTTCTTCCTTGTTCAGGGTCTCGAAGAACTCCATAAAGCCCGGCACCAGGTCCAACTTGGTCAGCATCACGTAGATCGGGAAACGCACGCCGAGCTGGCTGTAGAGTTCTTGGACCCGCGCGCGGATGGCGCGGGCGTGGGCGGCGCGTTCGGCCTCGCTGCCCAGCAGCAGGTCGGACAGGCTGATGGCGATAAAGGCGCCATCGATGGGCCGGCGCTTGCGCTGGGTCTTGAGCAGGTCGAGAAAGCCCAGCCAGGCGGCCTTATCCACCGCCGCATGGCTGTCCTGGGTGGTGTAGCGGCCGGCGGTGTCCAGCAGCACGGCCTCGTCGGTGAACCACCAGTCGCAATTGCGGGTACCGCCGACACCGCGAATGGCGCCGGAGCCCATTTGCCCGGCGAGGGGGAAATTCAGCCCGGAGTTCATCAACGCGGTGGTCTTGCCCGAGCCAGGCGGGCCGATGATCACGTACCAGGGCAGCTCGTAGACGCTGCGGCGCTCGTCGCCGCCCAGCTTGGCGCGCTTGAGCAGGGCCAGGGCCTCGTCCATGCGCCGCTTGAGCGTCGCCAGTTCTTCGGCGGTGGCCACGCTCGCGGCATCCGGCGCGCTGACGGCGGCCAGGCCGCTCATGACCTTGGCGGCGTTGCGCCGGGCCTGGAGTATTCGGGCCACGCGGTAGCCGATCCAGAGCAGGAACAGCAGGCCGATCAGCAGCCAGCGGCTGGTCTCGGAGGCCAGCGGCTCATGGCTGCCCAGGCGCAGCAGCGGACCGAGGAACCAGATGATCAGGCTCAGGGCGAGCAGGCCGTGCAGCGGGACTAGCCAGCGGCCGACAAAGTTGAAAAACGCGCTCACTCGACGCCCTCCGCGAAAACTGTGATTTCCACCCGGCGGTTGCGTGCGCGCCCCTCGGCTGTGGCGTTGGAGGCCAGCGGCTCGGTGTCGCTGCGGCCCTCGGCGGTGAAACGTTCCGGCTGGCCGGTCTTGGCCGAGAGCATCTCGGCGACTTCCTGGGCACGGGCCTGGGACAGCTTCCAGTTGGAGGGGAAGCGCAGGGTGGCGATCGGCCGATTGTCGCTGTGGCCGGTGACCCGCACCGCGCCCTTGACCTGGCGCACGGCATCGGCGATGCGCAGCAACAGCGGTTGCAGGTCGGCGTCGAGGCTGGCGCTGCCGGAGCCGAACAGCTCATCGCCGCGCAGGGTCACCACCGAGCGGTCGACGGCATCTTCCACCGCCACGCGCTGGGCGCGGATGTCCTCGGCGAGAAAGCCGGCCAGGCGCGGCCGTTCGATCAGCTTGGGCTGCACCGGTGGGCGGTCGATGGCCTGCACCGGGATTTCGCCCAGGGCATGGATCTGCTTGAACACCGGTTCGGCGTCGGCGGCCAGTTTCAGGCGCAGGCCGAAGACCAGCAGCAACAGCAGGGCCAGGCCGATGGCGACACCGACCCAGGGCGGCAGGTATTGGGAGAGGCGATCGCGCACCAGGCTGAGCCCGCGCCAGTGGGGCGACAGCTCGCGCTCGTGCTCGCCACGGGTCGAGCGGATCACCCCGGCGGTGCGTTCGCGCAAGGCTTCGAGCTGGCTGCGACCGTCGTTCATCACCCGGTAGCGGCCTTCGAAGCCCAGGCAGATGCACAGGTACAGGAGCTCCAGCAGATGCAGGCGTTGCCGGGGATTCTGCAGGCAGTGATCGAGTAACTGGAAGACCTTCTCGCCGCCCCAGGCCTCGTTGTGCAGGGTGATCAACAGGCTCTGCTTGCCCCATTCGCTGCTGCTGCCCCAGGGCGTGCTGAGCACCGCCTCATCCAGGGCGGTGCAGAGCACGTAGCGGCCCAGCATCAGTTCATCCTGGGGTACGCCGGCCTGGCGCACCTGCTCCTCGAACTGGCGCAGGTAACCCAGCAGTTGCGCGCGCAGGCTGGCCGGCGCCGGGTGGGCGATGGTGCCGCGCAGCCGGGTGAGCAGGGCGAGCAGGGGCCC